>SHUZ01000141.1 GCA_009694415.1 Acidimicrobiia bacterium | reverse complement strand
GGCTCTCCTGCGTGGGCGGGGTCAACGGCCGCAACCAGATCGGTGTCGGGCGCGTCAAGGACGGCGCGACAGACGGCTTCGCCCATACGGCCGCCGGCACCAAAGACTCCAACCCGAATCATGGCAAGGAGCCTAGGCCTCGTTCGACGTTTCAACACGCGAATTCAGCACCAGGGTGCTCGGGTTCAGTGCCGAAATATGGCTGTGGCCCCTTTAGGCGAACTCTTCTGGATCGAATGGCCCCACAACTGACAGCACTCGAGTTTCTTCTTGCATCACGCGCTTGATCACTCGGCTCACATCTTGGGTGGTAACCGCTTCGACCTCTGCCACCAACTCATCGACCGACGGCACCTCGCCCGTAGTCAACTCGCTTCGTCCGATCCGGTGCATCCTGCTTGAACTTGTCTCCAACGACAACGCCGTCGACCCGCGCAGATGACCCTTCGCCGCAGCAAGTTCATCCTCTGGCAAACCTTCGTTGACCAAGCGTTCCAACTCGTCATCGATGACCTTGAGCGTCTCTCGCACACGGTCGGGCGCAGTGCCCGCATAGATCCCGAACGCACCAGTTCCCGAATACGCCGCGCGATACGAATACACCGAGTATGCGAGACCCCGCTTCTCACGCACCTCTTGGAACAGCCGCGACGACATGCCTCCACCGAGAGCCTGATTCAACACCGAAAACGCATACCGATCTGGATCGTCCCGCGCTATCGCGCGCATGCCAACAACAAGATGTGCCTGCTCTGTCGGGCGGCGGCGGCCAATCAATGGCAGCGGGTCCACTAGGTCTGTCTCAACGCGCTCCGGCCGCGTGCCAGTTCCCTTAGGCATGCGAGATGCGACCAAATCAACGACGCTGTCGTGTTCCAGGTTGCCCGCTGCCGCTACAACAACATTCGCCGGAAGATAGTGGAGGCCGTGGTATGCAGAAATTGCATCACGTTCCATCGCGATGATCGTGTCTCGCGTACCGAGCACTGAACGCCCAAGTGGATGTTTCGGGTACATCGCTTCGGCAAACAACTCGTGCACTACATCATCTGGAGTGTCGTCCCTCATTCCGATCTCTTCGAGAATGACTTGACGCTCCGAGTCGACCTCGTCCGGGCGGAAGGCGGGATCCCACACAACATCCGAGAGGATGTCGAGTGCGAGCCCCAAGTGGTCATGGGGAACACGCACATAGAACGCCGTGTACTCCTGTGTGGTGAACGCGTTCATATCTCCACCAACGGACTCGACCGCTTGCGCGATCTGTACCGCAGAGCGCGTTTCAGTCCCTTTGAACAGGAGGTGTTCAAGGAAGTGACTTGCTCCTAGCGAGGCACCGCCCTCATCAACTGCACCCGTTCCGACCCAGAAACCAACAGCGACTGAGCGCAGTTCCGGCATTGACTCCGTAACAACGCTCAGCCCCGAAGGCATGCATGTGCGATTTATTCCGCTTGGGTAATCTCCGCTGACCATTAAAGGGGCATCGACGCGTTAGAAGGCGGCCTGTAGGAACATCGCGTTCCCGTTAGTTGCGCCTGCGACGACCTCCGTCGCCGCGCTCGCTACGTCCTCCACCACGACCGGCCTCGGCCGTTCCCAAGTCACCAAACTCCTCGGCAGCCTGAACTTCCCACTCGGCCTCGAAGGATGCGCCAGGCGCTCCCCCGCTGTCGGACTTCGAACCGCCGTCAGACTTGGCGCCGCCGCCGGACTCCTTAGGAGCGTCACTTGCTGGTGCGTCACCGGCAAGTGAAAGCGAGAGCTTGCCTTGGTTGTCGATGTCTTCAACGCGAACGGTCACCTGGTCGCCCAGGTTCAACACATCTTCGACACGGTCAACGCGCTTGCCTTGACCCAACTTCGAGATGTGTAGCAATCCGTCACGTCCAGGAAGGATGTTTACGAAAGCACCGAACTTGGTGACGTTGACCACCTTGCCCACGTACTCCGCTCCGATTTCGGCTGTCGGGGGGTCAAGAATCAGTTCAATACGACGCTTGGCTTCCTCGACCTTTTCGCCGTCCTTGGACCCGATGTTCACAACACCGACCATGCCGTCATCGCTCACCGCAATGTCGGCACCAGTCTCTTGCTGAATGGTGTTGATCACCTTGCCCTTAGGACCAATGACCTCACCGATCTTGTCGATCGGAATCTCGAAGCTGATGATTTTTGGCGCGGACGGCCGTACGTCTTCACGCGGCTCGCTAATTGCGCCAGCCATCACCTCGAGGATCTTGAGCCTGGCTTCTTTGGCCTGCTGCAATGCCTTTGCAAGCACGTCGGCAGGAAGCCCGTCGATCTTCGTGTCCAACTGCAATGCAGTCACGAAGTCCGCGGTACCAGCAACCTTGAAGTCCATGTCGCCGAACGCATCCTCTGCACCGAGGATGTCTGTAAGCGTCGTGTACTTACCGTCTGCGAAGACAAGGCCCATGGCGATGCCTGCTACCGGCGCCTTGATCGGCACACCGGCATCCATCAACGAAAGCGTTGACCCGCATACCGAAGCCATCGAGGTGGACCCGTTTGACGCAAGCACATCGGAAACGACGCGCAGCGTGTAGGGCCACTCTTCCTTGCTCGGAATAACAGGTACAAGCGCGCGTTCTGCAAGTGCACCGTGACCAATCTCGCGGCGTTTTGGCGAACCCACACGACCGGTCTCTCCTGTCGAGAACGGAGTGAAGTTGTAGTGGTGCATGTAACGCTTGCGGTCTTCGGTGCCAAGCGTGTCGACGATCTGCTCCATGCGTGCCATGCCCAGCGTCGTCACCGACAACACCTGAGTCTCGCCACGTTGGAACAAGCCCGATCCGTGAACCGCGTTGACCAATCCGATCTCAGCTGAAACCGGACGTAGATCTGCGGTGCCGCGGCCATCAATGCGAGTGCCGTCAGCGACGATGCGCGAACGCACCACTTGCTTCTGCACTGAACGGAAGGCCTTCTTGACCTCTCCCGCACGCTTTTGGAACGTGCCAGGCGCATCGTCGGTACCAACAAGCGTTGCAAGCAATGAAGACTCGATCTCACCAAGTCGACTGTTGCGGTCCGCCTTGTCGGCGATTGCCATCGCCTCGGAAGTGCTCGTGCGACATTCGCCAGCGACCGCATCGAATACTTCATCCGAGTAGTCGACATGAACGTCGTACCCGATCGGTTCAATCGGTCCGTTCGCCGCTTCGACGGCCTTACGCAATTCAAGTTGCATGTCGATCGACGCACTGATCCACTGCTTTGCTGCTTCGAGGCCGTCAGTGATGACTTCCTCTGTCACCTTCGGAGCGCCCTGCTGGTACAGCTCCCAACTCGCTTCGGTGCCTCCGGCTTCGACCATCATGACGGCGATTTCGCCAGCGTCAGTACGGCGTCCGGCTACAACCAATTCGAATGTCGAGTTGTCGCCCTCTTCGTATGTTGGGTGTGCAACCCACTCGCCATCGCGGTGAGCCATGCGCACCGCACCGATGGGGCCATTGAACGGGATTCCCGAAATCATCAATGCGGCGCTGGCGCCGTTGATCGAAATGATGTCGTGCGGGTTCGCTTGGTCTGAACCGAGGACTGTTGCTATTACCTGGACTTCGTTACGGAAGCCTTCAGGAAAGCTCGGACGCAATGGACGGTCGGTCAAACGGCAGGTCAAGATCGCCTGCTCACCGGGACGGCCTTCACGACGGAAGAACGATCCTGGAATCTTGCCTGCTGCGTACATCCGCTCTTCGACATCTACCGTCAGGGGGAAGAAGTCGATTCCTTCGCGGGGCTTGCTTGTAGCGACGGTGGAAAGCACCACAGTGTCGCCCACCTGCACAACAACTGCACCGTGTGCGAGAGCGGCAAGTTTGCCGGTCTCAATAGACATTTCTAGGCCGTCCGCATTAATCGGTCCGGCTACTCGTATGGCGTCACTCATGGGAGCGCGCTCCTCTCTTGCCACCCGCCTATTGGGCGGCAGTTGGTGGTGAGAGGCGGTTCTCAGTTGTCATCGCTCGAAGCAATCCAAGCGTTGGCGACTGAGTACCCCACCTCACCGATGATGTAAACGTGAACGCGGCTCGTTGCCCCGACACGCAGAACGAACAGCCTTTGCTGCCCGTTCAGTTTCCCGCTACCGACGAAGACCGAGCTTCGCGATTAGCGCTCGATACCTATCAACACTGTTGTCCTTCAAATAATCGAGAAGGCGACGACGTTGACCCACGAGCATGAGGAGCCCTCGGCGACCATGATGATCCTTCTTGTGGATCTTCAAGTGCTCCGTTAGGTGGTTAATACGCCCTGTTAGGAGCGCCACCTGGACCTCCGGCGACCCAGTATCGGTGTCGTGGAGGCGGTGCTCAGCAATTGTGGCTGTGGTATCGGGCATGCGAAAAGGATGGTTCCTTCGGTGTATGGAAGGCCAGAGGGTAACACGGACCCCCCAAAATCTTCCCTCCGGACGGGCAGGGTGCCCATATGTTCTATGGGTGGCTAAGTGCGAGCCGCGCCTGATCGCAGTCGGAATTGATCGCTTCTATTAGCGCTTCGGTCGATTCGAACCGCTCTTGGTCACGGATCTTGCTTAGAAATCGGACCGCTACCTCTTGTCCATACAAATCCCCATCGAAGTCCAGCAAGTACGCCTCAAGAAGCAATTCAGCGCCTTCTTCATAGAACGTCGGCCTTCTACCCAGAGATATGACGCAATTCCTCCAGTCTCCGTCGCTCCCACGGAAATGTCCCGCGTAGATGCCGTCAGCAGGAAGACATGTATCTATGGGAAGCGCAATGTTGGCCGTAGGGAAGCCGAGTTCTTTCCCCCGCCGATCGCCTACGACAACCATTCCCCGCACCTCGTGGAGCCGCCCAAGGAGCAAGGCCGCACCTTCTACGTCCCCTGCAACGAGCGCTGTCCGAACATTGGTCGATGAATACGGAACATGCAACGGATCCGTTTCGGGTGCAATGAGTCCAAGCCCAAGAACCTCGAAACCGAGATCCGCACCCAAACGCTCCAAGAAGCTGACGTTCCCTTCACGTTTGTGTCCGAAGTGAAAGTCGGCCCCGACAACAACCATCCGAGCGCCAAGAAGCCCGACGAGAACCGAGTTAACGAAATCCGTTGCCGTCTCCTCACTTCTGGCGCGGTCAAAGGGAAGCACACAAACGAGATCGAGCAACTCGGCCCCAACGAGGAGTTCGAGTTTCTGTTCGAGTGTCGTCAACGACAATGGCGCAGAATCTGGCCGAACGACTTGGGCGGGGTGACGATCGAAGGTGACGGCTACGGCATCGAGTCCGCGCGCGTCGGCCAAATCCCTTACAAGCCGCAACACCTCTTGGTGTCCCAGATGGAAACCGTCGTACGCGCCAATCGTTACGACACTTCCCGCACTCAGTGGCGTGTTGTCTTGGGGCGTCGCTCTAGCGATTCGGGTAAGCGGCACCCTGCCATTCTGCCCCGTCAAGCCGCTCCCTCAACAACGCTAAGCACGACGAGCGGTTTGAGGCCAGCCGCGACGCGTTCGTACACAGCCACAAGGGACCCGTCCGATCCAATCAATGAGAACGGGCCATCCGTTTGAATCGGTAGCGCGGTCTCGGAAAAAACGGTTCCGTGACCAGCGGCGGTCGCAATCTCGTCATCCACTTGGATAGCCGGAAGCGCGCGCATCGCTTCTGCCGGGGTAAGGACGAGTGACTCGTATTCAGTTTCTATGCGCTCCAACGTGTGTGATTCGGCGAGCGTGAAGGATCCAACGCGATCACGGCGCAGTCCGGCTAGATGCGCGCTTCCCCCTAGCGCTTCCCCAAGATCGGCTGCGAGCGAGCGGATGTAAGTACCGCTCGAACATTCGATCCTTACCGTCGCTCTAGGAAATGGTCCATCTTCAAACTCCTCAACGTCGAACCGATCTATGCGCACTGGGCGCGCAACGCGCTCAACTTCTTTCCCTTCACGCGCGATCTCATACAAGCGTCGCCCATCTACCTTGAGCGCTGACACCATCGGTGGAACCTGCAGGATGTCGCCAAGAAACTGCTTCGATGCAGCCTCCACTTCATCGCGATGCACCGGCATCGCCTCCCTGACCAGGACCGTCCCAGAAGCGTCCAGCGAGGCGGTCGCGATGCCAAACGCGACTACACCGGTGTATTCCTTCGTGGTTTCCTGCAAGAAACGCAAGAGGCGAGTCGCGCGACCGAGACCAACCAATAGAACTCCTGTGGCATCCGGGTCAAGCGTGCCGGCATGACCAACGCGCTTCTGATGCAGCACGCCGCGCAACTTCGCGACTACGTCGTGGCTGGTCCACCCTGCAGGCTTGTCGACAACTAGAAGACCATCTGTCGTCACTGGGCTGTCGTCACTGGGCTGTCGTCACTGGGCTGTCGTCACTGGGCTGTCGTCACTGGGCTGTCGTCACTGG
>SHUZ01000140.1 GCA_009694415.1 Acidimicrobiia bacterium | reverse complement strand
GGTTTTGATCTGGAAATTGGCGCGGATAAGTTTTTTGACCATACGGGCAGATGAACTGTCCCGGCGGTCAAACCGTGTCCGCAGCCAATCAGTTCTACAGCCTTGCCGCTTGATCACCAGGTCAGCGACGCAACTCTTTTCGGCCAAATTCCACTACTGCGACAGAACCCGTTCGCGAACTTCGGGGGAAAAACGATTTGATTTTTTGTTCATGACTCCATCTTCTCAAAGGTTGGAGCCTCCTCAAATCCCGGGGCGATTCAGAGTGCCGGATGAAACGATTTAAATCAGCAGGCCAGGCACAGCGATTTCTATCAATATTCAGTGAAGTCGGGAACTTGTTTGCGTTGTCACGTCATACAGTCTCAGCGGCTAATCACCGCATGCTGTTCAACAAAAGTCTGGGTAATTGGTCTGATGTGAGCCGTGCTGGCCTGGCATGATCTCGTGGTTCGCGCCCTAGCAAACTTGGGACGTTTGTAGTTAACTTGACGATCCCAATCACCGAGTCAGAAATAATGAGCTGACTCACACCAACGAGTCTCCGGGAATCCCGGGGCGGTTCAGGCTAACCCCCAAATAAGCAAGAGGCTCAGGCCGCACCGAAGAGGAGTTTGCGCATCGCGCCATCATCTGAAAAGTAGCGGGGCAGTTCCTTGATCGATGAGGAGATGGCGTGTGCGAAGGCATCAGCGCCGCCGAACCGCGCGAGCAACTCTGGCGGGATGAACTTGATCAGCATCGCCGAGGTCCCCGGAGGCAACCCCACGAAATGAACCGTGATCATCCTGTGGTTCACGAGCAGCAACATCGACAACACAGCGGTCGCCTCGATAGGTGCAATCCGGCCCTTGAACGGCTCACTCAGGTTGGACCCAGCGTGCTCCTCAGCCATCTCCAAAAGGCTCTCGCCGAGAATCTTCACGATCACGCCAGTCGAAACCAGCCGGTCCCCCAGCAGACCCCGGACGGCGTCACCAACGGTCATCGTGCAGGCGACCAAGTCCCTCACGCGCGCTTCTTCGTACCCTTTGAGTGAGGCGATAGCTGCGGGATAGAACAGCGGGCGAGCCTCAGTGCCGATCTGGAATGCCCGCGAGCGGACTCGGGCAGCAAGGTCCGCGCGAGCCACCATCAGCCCCAGACGCGGCCCACGCGTTCCATACTTGTCGAGACCGGTCACCGCAAGATCCGCTCCAAGCTCCATGCTCCGTGGTTGGGAGAAGATCGCTGGGCCGACGCGGGCCCCACCGGCCTCGTCGAGGATCACCGGGATCGACCTTTCCCGAGCCCACGACACGATGCGCTCGATCACCCCGATATCCAAGATGTCGTAGGTCACCGCCAAGCGGGTCATGATGATGGCCGTCGGCGCGTCCATCTCCGAGACAGCTCGCTCGAACCCCGCCCACCCGGTGACATCGATGAAATCGGCACCCTGAGCCCGCACCGCGCGAGTCACTGCCGGGTGACTGTGGCTCGCCGACATGCCGATGACGGTCGACCCCGGTTCGACGAGCACCTGACATGCGGTGAAGAGCCCAGCTGTAACGCGATTCAACAATACGACTTCGTGCGTGCCGGGCTGACCTCCCATGTGTTCCAGCCCGCTGCGCTGAAGATCTTCGTAGAACATCGCCTGGGCGAGTTCATCATCACACCACTGGAGCATCTCAGGCGAGAGAGGCAGTCCTCGTTCCAGCCCGGAGAAGTCATAGATCCCCTCAGGGCCCACGCCCTCGCAGTACTCGCGGATGATTCGCCCGGCCTGTTTCAGCTTTCTGAAATGGTCCTCAGGTGTCGCCAGATAGGAGCCGGCCTCATACGGCGACATAGGGTCATGGTCTCGAACTGACATACTGGTCTCCCCTCAAAGTGAAATCGCATTGAAATTTCAATTCGCATAAGCCAGGCGACATCGGCACCGCCAACTTATGCGCGTTCCGCGCCCTCCAACCACCTTCTTCCCGCAAGGGTGATGAGCAGGAGGAATAAGCTGTATAACAAGCTGATCGTCGCCGCATCCGCAAAGCTACCGCCGACCCATTTGGTGAAGACAAGGATCGACAACACGAAGCTGTCGGGTGAATAGAGGAAGATGGCGACACTCAGCTCGCGAATCGAGAGAATAAATACCATAAGCATCGTCGCACCGAGGCCCGTTCGCATAAGGGGAACGATGATCTCCAAGACCGAACGAAGCCGGCCGGCACCACCGACTCGCGCCGCATCTTCGAGATCTGGACTGATCTGATTGATGCTCGCCGAGACCGAACGCACGCCTTGTGGCGCAAAACGTGAGACGAATGCGAGGGACAGGATCATCAATGTCCCGTACAGCGGCAGCGGCAGTAGGGTCCAGGTCCACAGATAACCCAGACCCAGTACCATTGCCGGCATGGCAACCGGGAGCATCGAGATCTGCTCAAGCAGCTTCCTGCCGCGCAGTGAAGACCTGTAACGCACATAGCTGATCCAGAAGTACAATGTTGCGCCGAGAACGGCGGCAACCAGGGCCGCGACCAGGCTGTTGTAGGCCGCTTTTCTGAAGTCTGGATCGGCCACCATCGCGCTGACCCTGACCAAGGACCAGTCACCGCCGAGCAGCTCGCTGGCAGACGAGATATACCGGTCGACCCGCATCGAGACCACACCCAAGGCCGCGAACGGGAGAACGACCGAGACCAGCATGTACAGCACGCTGAAGGAGAGCGCCACCCAGCGCCACCCAGCGAGCCGGGTACGCCGGACGCGAAGGCCTTTGCCCGTGACGGTGGCGTAGTCCCGTCGCTGGATGAAGCGCGTGTGGCCGAAAAGCAGTAGCAGCATAAACAACGTGAGGATCAAGCCCAGGGCCGCCGCCTCGTTCGCACGGGCCGGGGAGCTGCTCATAAACTGGAAGATGGTGGTCGGAAGCGAGTTGACTCTCGCCGGTGTCCCTAAAATCATGGGCACCGGGAAATTCTCCATGGTCAGCATTAAGCACAGTAACATGCCGCCGATCAGAGCCGGGGCCACCACGGGGAACGTAATCGCCGTGACCACGCGAAATGGACTCGCACCGGCGACCAAAGCCGCTTCCTCCAATTGCGAGTCGACGAGGACCAGCGCGCTATGGACCAAGAGGAAGATGAACGGCGCATAGTACAGCGCCAGAACGAAAACGATGCCTCCGACCGAGTAGATGTTCAGCGTCGGCATGCCAGAGGCAGCGAGTATGAGGTTGATGAAGCCGGATGTCGGTGCTGCTAGGACGGTCCACGCAAGGGTCCCGACGAGGCTGTCGACGAAGAGCGGAAGTACGCCCGCGAGGTACACAAACGGTCGAAGCGGAACGTCCGAGCGTGCCGCCAGCCACGCCAAGGATCCGCCGAAGATCGTCGCAAGCGCCGTTGCGCCGACGCCGATGATGAGGGAGTTCTTGACGGAATCGCGGCCGGCACTCGTGCTCAGGAAATTGAAGTTCTCCCACGTCAGCTTGCCCAAGCCTGCGCCTGGATTTGGCGGCGAATCTACGAACGACGCATAGAGAAGCATGCCAAGAGGCAGCACGATCAATAACGCCAGAATGACCAGCAGCGGTCCCATGCCGAGCAGATAGCTGATGCCATGCCGTCTGGACCGTGCATCCAGAAGCGTCTTCACCGGTCGGATCTCGTAGATGTCGACGACGGTTCAGAAGTGCTCACGTCCGTTGCAGCGATCGGATGCACGAAGAGCGAGTCGCCGGGCAGTTCCACGACGACTGGATCGCCTACGTCGAAGAAGTGCTGTCCCGACTCTGCGCCCCCGATAACGTCAATTGTTGTGCCGGCACCGATATTGATTCGATAACGAATCCGGGTGCCAAGGAGACGAGCCAGAACGACGCTGCCTATGACGGCGTGCTCCAGCAGCTCGGCGTCGCACTCGCCTGGGCGGCTGAGTCGAATGTGCTGAGGCCGGATGCTAACGCTGACGTTCGTGCCGACCGTTCCATAGTTGCCGGCAACCACGAACTGCTCAAGTGAGCCTACGCCGTTGATGATCGTGTGCTCATCAGTCACCGCGGCGACCTTGCTCTGCCACTGATTGACAGTCCCGAAGAACCGCGCGACGAACGCCGAACCCGGCCTCCGGTAGACATCGTCTGGGCGTCCACGCTGAATGATCTCGCCGTGATTCATGATGACCAGTTCGTCGCCGAGTGCGAGAGCCTCGTCTTGGTCGTGCGTGACATACACGGTGGTGACTCCGAGCCGCTGTTGAAGCTCGCGAAGCTCGAAACGCAGCTCGTCGCGCAGCTTTGCATCCAGATTGCTCAACGGCTCATCGAGGAGCAAGACACTCGGCTCGACCACAAGGGCACGCGCCAACGCGACGCGCTGCATCTGGCCACCACTCAGTGCTATCGAACGTCGCTTCTGGAATCCGCCGAGACCGACCAACTGAAGTGCGGCATCGACGCGTTCAGCTCGCTCCTCCCGGCGGACTCGTGCCATCCTGAGTGGGAACTCGACGTTTTGACCCACCGTCATATGGGGCCAGATCGCGTAGGACTGGAACACCATGCTCATGTCCCGCTTGTTCGGAGGGATGTTGACACCGATCGCCCCATCAAAAAGCACTTTGTCGCCCACCACGATACGGCCGGACTTCGGCTCTTCGAGTCCGGCAACGGCGCGAATCGTCGAAGTCTTACCACACCCTGACGGGCCGAGTAGGACCAATAGATCGCCGTCTTTGACAAAGATCGACAGGTCCTTCACTACCTCGACATCGCCGTAGGCGAGCCGGAGGTGCTCGATCTCGAGCTTCATCCTTAAGCCTCCAATCAATCCACCGGCTCAAACCGAGTCGCCAGTAAAATGAGGCCGCTCTGGAAAACGCGCCTCACCACTCCGCAGCGCTTCTCAGAGCGAGCCAAGCTCTCCACGGCTCCAATACAGAACCGTGCTGTGTCCGCCGACTCAGGGTACGAATCCGAACATTTGGTTCCACTCCGTCTGCCACTTCTTCTGAAGGTCAATGCTCCTGATGTCTGCAGGGTCGGGAAGATTGATCTTGATGGCGCTGAGTGGCGGCAACGCCTTGCCTGCCACCAGCGGGGCAATCGCATCATCGCGCACACTGTACGTACCAGCGGCGCGCGCCCAAGCGTCCTGACCTGCCTTCGACAGGTTCCAATTCAAGAAGACCCGCCCGGCTGCCTGATTGGGGGCGTCCTTGATCAGTCCGATGAACGCGTCGAATCCGATGCCACCGTCCTCGGGGAAGACGAAGTCAACCGGCGCTCCACTTGCCTTCGCGACGCCGATTACGCCTGGGAGGTTCAGAGAGACCGGGTACTGGCCTCGTGCCATCTCCTCGGTTGTCTGACCGGCGCCGTTAGTGATCGTGGGGGTGTTCGCCGCAAGCTTCTGCATGTATTCCACACCGTAGGTGCGACGTAGCCACGTGTCCCGCGCAATAGTGCTACCGCCCGCAGACGTATGTACGAGCCCGATCTTGTTCTTCCACTTCGGATCCAATAGGTCCTTCCAGGACTTCGGAGCGTCTGCCGCTTTGAGTAGCTTAGTATTGTAAGCGATTACATAGGGTGTCCGAAGCACGCTGTAGTAGTTGCCCTTGATCGCATCTTTATTAAGGACTTTGAGCGACGGCACGTCGTGCTTCACGAGGATGCCGGCGTCGGCCAATGCCTGAGTGAGATTCAGGTCGGTCAGCAAGAGGACGCTACCACCGACTTTCCGGGCACCCGCCTCGCTCACGACGCGTTGATACATTGCGCTGGCATTGGGATTCAAAACGAGCTGGACATCGAGGCCCGTCTGCTTCTTGAATTCCTCAACGACCGCTTTCTGCGGGTCGGCGACCCAGACGGAGTAGCTCACCAGGCCACCTTCTTTCTGAGCCTGACTCCACAACACGGCGTCTGCGATCTCCTCGCCCCCGACCACCAGGGGGCCGGGCCCTGCTCCACTAGCTTTGCTCGAAGCGAACGCGGCGAGAAACAAGGCCGAACAGAAGATGGCAGCCGACAGAACTAATGACCGGGGATGCGACTTGGAATTCATGGTTAGATCCTTTCGACGGTTTAATCACGGGCTTGCCATACTACTATACATTTCGCGCATCGAAAGTGTGTGTGTGAATATAGAACCGAATTTCTGACGAACGTCGAGTGTCGGTGTCAGTTCTTGTCGTGGTAGGCATGACCTGAGTTAAATGTTGATCCAATCTCAGTGAGAGTTTTTAGTCTAACTTCATTTCATTGCAAACTCAATCTCTGGGGCGATGTCTGTCGGGAGTAAATGAGTTGTCCGGTTTTTAGCAAGTAATCTGTCCGGTTTGTGGAGGAGCAATGCAACATGCCCCCATAAGCCGGGCCCGCTACATGCAGGAGAACCGGAAGATGAGATTTACAGAAGCCTATGACGGC
>SHUZ01000139.1 GCA_009694415.1 Acidimicrobiia bacterium | reverse complement strand
TGTCTCGTTCACTCGCCAGGAGAGAGACGCCCGTTCGGGGCGCGCCGATGCTATTCTTTTTCGATGCGGGGCGTAGCGCAGCCTGGTAGCGCACTTGTATGGGGTACAAGTGGTCGGAGGTTCAAATCCTCCCGCCCCGACCAATCTCGATACGTACTTGGGCCGGAGTCACACTCCGGCCCTTTGTTTTGTGGCTACTACAGCCAAACGTACAGCCAAATGCGCGAGATTCGGGCTTGCCCCCACCATGTTGCCCGGAGCATCGCCTACAGCGACAACCTGCCTGCGCGACTCCCGGCGAATGGGGTGCCGAGCACGCGCGAGCGCAACCGGCCCAAGACCGGCAGGGGCGGCAGGCCGAGGTCCGTCAACGCCGTCACGCTGCCCGCACCTGCAAGCCCCGCTCCGCCCGGCCGTACAGCCGCGGCCCCTGCTGCGTCCCTGAGCGTGGCTGGCCGATCCCTAGTTCGAACATCCAGTGCTGCCTGATTGACCGAGCGGGCGGTGCCACCCCCCTGCCGGGTACTCCTTACGGAATATGCGCGGGCACCGGGGACGGTACCGCCTCGACGACGCGCTCACGATAAGCGCGTTCCTCTACGAACCCGAGCCGATGGCCCCCGTACAAGTCCCCAATGCGCGACCGCTTAGTCCTCGTCACCTCGGCTAACGAGAGCGACTAGCTGATCGCCATCCAACAAATCAGGTGGATGTCTTCGGGCGTGATCACTGGCAGAGGCTTCGCCGCGGGCGCTGGCTCAAGTCCGAGGCTCAGAGCAGCTTTCGCTATGGCTGACCCCTGGACTTTCGGGCTGGTCGAAGAATCTATGGCCGACCGGATCACACGCTGCGTCCGCACGCCGTAATCCGCTTCGAGGGCGTCAAGCAGTCGGTCGATCTCAACCTGCCCCAGCCCTTCAGGCGGATGAGAGCGCACGATCTCCGCGGCGTCACGCATCGCCTTGGGCACTGACGGCTGAATGTTCGCGGGATGTGTCGCGAAACTCCATTTGTCGAACACATCGCGTTTGGCTAGCGCCCACGCGTCATAGGCCCGCCGGTACACATCATCGGACAGGACTCGCGCCGTTTGCTCCTCAGCGTGAGCGTGACTCAGGCTCGACAGAGTGTCCGCGATGATTTCCGGCTTCGCTGGATTCTCGTAGCTCACGTACCTGAATTGCGGCACCTTGTGATCGCCGACCCGCGCACAGAACACATATCCAGGAGGCCCGCCGTTGGCGGACTTGCCGCTGCCCGACCCCCAAGCCAGATCGCGAACGAGACGGGCCATTTCGGAGTCGGACATCCCACCACGAAGTTCCTGCCGATACTCTTCGCCCGACTCCGCCCCATACCTCTCCCCGCTCGTCTCAAACAACTCCGGGTTCTGTTGCCTGAGCTTCTCGATTTCTTCTCGCGTCTCCGTGAAGTTGACATCCGAAACCTTTGATCCCGGAATCACTTCGCTCTCGACGCCCACCGCGGCGGCCGCGGCAGCCAGCTTCCGGGTGAGGCGCTCTTCCAACTTCAGGAGTTGGTCAAGCTGCTTGTCCGGGAAGAAACACCGCAAGTAGACGCGCGTGTGGGGCGAGCCGATTCGGTCAATGCGACCGTGCCTCTGAACCAGCCGCATCGGATTCCACGGGAGGTCGTAATTGATGATGTGCCGCGCCTGCTGAAGGTTCACGCCCTCAGCCAGCACGTCGGTAGTCACCAGGATGTCGTACTTGTCGTCCGGATTCGGCGACTCAGAGGAGCGAGGTACGAACCCATACACGGCTGACTCTCGTGACGAGCTGTCACCGACAACCAGTGCGAGCCTGTTCTTGTAGTCGGTCAATTTCTTATTGGACGCGCTCTCCCGTTCTAGGAACTCGTTGATCCACACCGCGGTGTCGGCGTAATACGTGAAGACCGCGACCTTCCGCTTATCACGCGTGTCTTCATCGCCGACGCCATCAGACCGTGCCTCGGCGGCGATCTTAGCCAGTTCACCGACGAGTCCGGTCAATTTGGGGTCATGGCTCGGTGTGACCTTTTCGGCTTCGGCTGCGAACTCCCTGAGCATCTGGAGGTCCGCTTCAACATGGCGCTTCAAGGTCTTCACGTCGTACGCTGAGGCTCCGTCGCCTTGACCTAAGAGGTCCGCAAGCCTGTCAGAGTCGTCCGAGGCGGTGTCCACCCAGGCGGTAAGTTCTGCGCTTCTGAGGACATGACCCTTGCCCAGGGCGGCTAGAAACGCCTCGTGCGTCTTGATGAGCCTGCGGCAGGTCTTGCCGAACGCGTGCGAAGACGACTCAAACCGTTTCAGCAGCCCGGAAAGCAACAACCCCGACACCTGGACTTCGGCGATCTGAGGGTTCGGCTGGTTCAGGTAGCTTGAAGGGATGTACCTGGCGAGAGTGAGCACCTTGCCAATGAGTTTTTCGGGAACTCTGAAAGTCGTGGAGTCCCGAGGAACGGGGTCGAGCGCCTCTGCGAGCCTGCCGAAGAACCCTGGAAGGACTGCGTCCAGGTCATGGGAGACCTTCAACACTTTGGGTTGCGGGAACCGGATGATCTCCTCGCGACCATCTACGATAATCCGGGCGTCCGGGTAGTACTTCTTGATGAAGTGCCGCGTCCGCCTGACTGCCACGGCGTCGAGGATGTCGAACAACTGCCGCGGCGAAAGGTCGTCTGGACTGGTTGCTGCCACCTTCTTGAAGTGGTCGCGCAGGCTTGTCACTCCCGCGTCGGCGAACGCCGCGTCGTTCTTCACGAAGTAGTTGATCAGGTAATAAAGGTCCCAAAGAGAGTTGTTTACCGGCGTAGCCGTCAACAAGACCAGCTTCTTTGGTGGCGTGCCCTGGAGCAGCTTCCGCAAGGCTGCTGACCGGTCCGTGTCCGGGTTACGGAAGCCATGCGATTCGTCAACAACAACCAGCGCATATTCATTTAGCGGCTCCAGGTTGTTGCCAGTCCCGCCAAGCTGTCGGTCCTGCATCAACTGCTCGAAGGACACACACTTGAAATGGAAGTCGGCGTGACGTTCCTGGAACCGCTTCCATGTCCCGTCGCGCAGCACCGCCGGTGCGACAAGCAGAGCGCGTTGACGGTTCTCGACTATCGCTTCTCGAAGCAGCGCCCCGGCGATGAAGGACTTGCCGAGACCAACTCCGTCCGCAACAAGCACTCCGCTGTGGTGCTGCAATATCCGACGGGCGCGAGCGACGCCATCTTCCTGGAATGAGGTCAGATGGATGCCTGTGACAGGGCCTGTGCGCTCTTCCTCGATCTCCTCGCCATACCGCTCGTACAGCATCCGAAGGTAGATGAGCCACGGTGAGTGCTCGTCGTACCGGGCCGCGAACAGCGCAGCCAGATCGAAGTCTTTGGCACGGTCCCAGAGCTTGTCGTACCACTCCTTCACCCTGTCAACGACATATGGCTGGTACTGGCCGAGGTTCAACTCCTTGTTGGTCGAAAGACCGGCCTGCGTGAAATTCGACGAGCCTGCGATCACAGACTTCGGGCCGGACGTGACGATCCACGCCTTACCATGCAGGAAGCCCTCGTCATAGCGCCGTACTTGCACCTTCCCAGTCTTGAGCCACCTGACCAGACGCTTCGCGTTCTCGTCCGCGTCGTATTCGAAACCGAGAAGGTTGCGGTCCTCCTCCATCGTTTTCTTCTGGCCTTCAAGCGCACGGTCAAGGCGCTCGCGGTCTGCGTCCACGTAGGTGTCAGAGAGGGGCCGGAGCTTCGAGGTCGAAACGTCCGGGTCTGCACCGAGCATTAGGCGGACGCCGTCCAGGGCTTCGAGTTGGTCTGCCATCAGTCCGAACCCGCCTGGGTTCAAGTAAGCGGTGCAGATGGACAACTCCAAGGGGCCAGCCAACGCCATGCGGAGCGAGTTCAAATGCGCCGCCAGCCCCGACGCCACGGTCTGCCCGGCATCGTTGGTCAGAAACTCCGGCTGGTTCATTTCAGCCTCCGGAAATGGTCGAGTACGGCGTCCAGCCGGGGCTGAAAGTCCCAACCGACGTGGAACGTCTCGAAGATCACGCGTAGGTCGGCCTCGTCCAGGCCGTAGAGTTTCGCCACTAGGGCGTCGAGTTGGTGGACGAGCTCAAGGCGCTCGGTCTCTGATTTCACAGACCCGACCGGAACACCCACTGCTTTGGCCCATTCGGCGTATCTGCGGTCAACAGCCGCCAGGCGACCTGCTGTCCGTTCAATGACGCGTCGCGTGGGGTCGCCAACAGGACACTTCGGGAACGGCAGCGAGTTGAGCAGGAATAACGTCACGTTAGTTTCGACCAATCTGCGAGCCAGCCAGTCGAAAGGAATGGAAGCCATGACGCCGAGTACGAAACCTTCGTTCGGCGGGTTGCCGTTGCTGAACAAAAGGTACAGCGCCTTGTGATTGAGCCCTACATGTGGCGGGATGAGGGCGGCGATCACTGTTCGCTGATTAGTTCTGTTCGTTACATCCCTAAACGCGACCCGCGGATGCTTGATCGGCAACGTCTCGGGATCATCGATCCAATCAGCGGGCATTCCGTAGAACGCCGAGCTGCGAGTCCGCGCCTGTCCCTTACGTTTCTCGAATAAGTGCTCCGCCGCCACGTCCGGGTCAATCCAGGCGTAATAGCGGCCCGTGTCTGGCTCCCAGATGTTGAACGACTTTCCGCCGTAGACAGGCCAGAGCCCCTTGCGACCTTTCGGGTCGAGGATCATCAGATGCTTGTCATTTGTGGCGTGGAACTCCGCGATGGGACGAGCCTTCCACGGATGCAACGGGCTATCGAAGCGCGGGTGCTCCCGCATCTTGAGGAAGACTCGCCCGGCCTCTGCTGTCGGTATCAGAGGGAATGAAAGGTCCTCGCTCCACTCTTTGAACAGGCCGACCGGATACTTCGTCGGCGGAGTAGCAACACCGACCTTGAAGGACGCCAGAGAATTGAAAGGGCCACGGGTGGAGATCGTGTCTCCATGCCGTCGACCTTTGCGGACAACGGTCAGCGAGATCGTGTACCTAGCCTCCATATCGTCGAACGCCCAGTATCCGCGGTTTAGGATCAAGGTCGTATCAGTGAATGCGCCTCCCTCTAGCACTGCGGCGCGCCAAGCCGAGAGTCCCTTCCCAGCAAGAGCCGACCTCGGCAGGACTACTGCTATGGCCCCGTCGTCGGCGATTAGTTGCCAGAACCGCCAAGCGAAGACTTGGTAGAGGTCAGTGTCTCCCGCCCCAAGGTCGAATGGACCAGCCAGCAGGATCGTTCTCAGCTTTTCTGCCCTTTCCTGCTCGGCCTCAAGCTCGATCACCAATTGAGGTCTCGAAGACCGGTAAACCTCGACCTTTTGTCGTTGCTGTGCTTGAGAGAGACTCCGGTGACCGAGAAAATGGCGTCCCCAAAAGGCGTGCTCTTCAACTTTCACTTTCTCCCAAGGTGGGTTGCCAATGATGCAGTCAAAGCCGGGTCGGGCGCTGACAAAAACCTCTGGGAATCTGACCGGAAAGTGAACGGCGTTGAGTTCCTCAGCGAGTTGCCGAGCGCGGTCTGTGCCAGGTTCCTTGGCGATGTTGCGCAGGTTGAGTTGTGCTGGACGATCTGCCTCGCCGTTGCGGATAGCTACTCCTAGGTCCATTAGTGCAGCAACTGGCGACGCCTGCTCCACCGCCGTCGCGTACTCGGCCTGCGCCTCCTTGACCTGGCTGACAGTTGACTCGGCGACCTTGGCAAGCCTTTTCAAAGGTTCGGTTGCGAGCTTCAATTGATCCTCGACCTGTTGCCAGAACATGTCCGCAGGACTTTTGGTATCGCTCTTTGGTTGGTAGATATCGCGAAGCTCTTCCAACGTGCCGATCCCGGTAAGGCTGTCGCCACAAATGAGTGTCCGGTCGAGAAAGCTTAACGGCAGGCCGGGGACGAAGGTGTGTATCCAAATGGAAAGACGTGCCAAGTCAACGGCGATCGGATTCAGATCAACGCCGTAAATGCACCTGCGCGCGATCTGTCGGCGAAGCAGGCTCGAATCTTCAATGTCGTAGGTGTCCGCTAGCCCGCCCAAACTGTTCTTCGCGGCTTGTCGTAGTTGCGCGAGTTCGATGAAGACACCGGCTATGTGGTTCTTGGCCAGGAAGTTGGCAAAACGTCGCTCGATCCGGTCTACCGCCGCGACAAGGAAGTGGCCTGAACCCATCGCGATGTCGGCGCACCTGAAATCGAAGAACTGCTCACCCGCGCTGGGTTCGTCCCCATCATCCAGCAGCTTTTCGATCCGCTTCAGGTGGTCTCTTAGCGCAGGTTCAAGTGCGTGTTCAAGAAGGTGCTCGACGGCGAACGGCTTTGTGAAGTAAGAGCCGGAGGACTTCCTCGCGCCCGACCGGTTGTGCAGGTAGAACTCTCCCTTTCGCACCCTGACCTCGTCGCCTGGCGCGGCTGGGA
>SHUZ01000138.1 GCA_009694415.1 Acidimicrobiia bacterium | reverse complement strand
ACGATCGCGTACAACCAGTTGGGGTTGTGGATAGCCGCCTCCACATCGGTCGGTGACGGATACGCATCGGTGTGTGTGTGCGAATGGAAGCAGCCAACAATTCTGTTTCCGCTTTCACGAGCCGCTTTACGTGCGGTGCCGTAATCCTGTCCATGAATCGCGTAGAGACGAGCAGAAGCGGCTTCATTGCGCGTGGTAACCACATCGGCGATCGCTCCGGTCGGTTCACCGTCATGTAAATCGTCGCCGCCGACTGCAGGGCCCAGCAGCAATCCGCACGCCTCGTTAGGCAGTTCCTTGTAGCAGTGTCCGATGATGCTCGCGTGTTGGTGTAGCGAGAGACGAACCAACGGCAAGGCAAAACCATTCATCACCTGACCCGCGCGTTCTGAATAGCGCGCCAAACCCGTTCTGATGACATCGGCATATCGATGTGACGTACACCGACATGTGAAAGCGCGTCGACAACAGCGTTTTGGATCGCAGGAGTAGATCCGATCGTTCCGGACTCACCGATACCTTTGGCACCGAGCGGATTGAGAGGCGTCGGAGTTTGCGTGTTGTGCACTTCAAAACTTGGAAGTTCCGCTGCGCTCGGTATCGGATAGTCCATGAGATTCGTGGTCAACGGGTTGCCATCTTCGTCGTAACACACTTCTTCCCAGAGCGCCTGGGCCACTCCTTGTGCGATGCCCCCGTGCTGTTGACCAGCAACCAATAAAGGGTTGAGAATTCGACCGCAGTCATCTACGGCAATGTGACGAAGGAGCTCGACGCGCCCGGTTTCCATATCCACCTCTACGACGGCGATGTGTGCACCGAACGGATACGTGCTGCCGCCCTGGTCAAAGTCGAGGGAATGAGCCAACCCCGGTTCCATGCCTTCGGGTAATTGTTTCGGATCGTTCGCGGCAGTAGCGAGCGCCGACCAACTGAGCGTTCTTGCCGGTACCCCTGTAACACCAAGTCCATCGCCCTCATGCGCTCCGATGTCGTCGATATTGGCCTCGAGCAGGTGTGCGGTCAATGCTTTCGCCTTGGCAAGCACTCCCTCGCTCGCCCGGTAGATAGAACTACCACCGACCTGCAGCGACCGGGAACCGCCGGTGCCGCCACCGTGTGGCACAAGCGCCGTATCTGACTGCACAAGGGTGATCTTGTCCATCGGAATGCCAAGCAGGTCCGACACGATCATCGAGAATGAAGTTTCATGACCCTGCCCATGTGCGGCGGTGCCGACCATCGCAGTAGCTGTTCCGTCTTCGTGTACTTCGACCGATCCGTACTCCTGGAACTGCCCGAAGGCGGTGACTTCGACGTATGAAGATACGCCAATCCCTAACTGCAAGTTGTCTCCACGCGCGCGCCGCGCTGCTTGGTCGGCGCGCAACTCGTCGTAACCAGCGAGGTGACTTACCGTGTCCAACGCAAGCGCGTACTCCCCTACGTCGTAATTGGCCCCGGTAACCGTTGTTAGGGGAAACGCTTCGGGTGGGATGAAGTTGATCTTGCGAATTTCGATCGGATCGATATCGAGTTCGTCTGCGGCCATGTCGAGAATGCGTTCGAGGAGCGCGGTAGCTTCGGGACGACCGGCTCCGCGATACGACGCGGTAGTCGTGGTGTTTGTCGCGACGCTGTAAGTGTTGAACTCCACCTTCGGGATGACGTACGGACCTTGTGCCATCGACCGCGTAAGGAAAGGCAGGAAGGCACCGACCCCCGGATACGCACCTGCATCACAAAATACTTTGACGCGTAATCCCATGATCTTGCCGTCGCGACGCAACCCCATCTCAACATCTTGCAGGTGTGCGCGGCCATGGCTCATCGCAACCATGTTCTCTGAACGCGTCTCGGTCCATTTAACTGGCCTGTCGAGCAGCAACGCGGCTTTCGCGGCAACCGCATATTCGACGAACATGCCTGCCTTCGCGCCGAATCCGCCGCCTACAACGGGCGCGATAACACGTACTTGTTCGTCGGTAAGATCGACAGCACCGGCAATAGGACCAACAATGCCGTGCGCGCCTTGCGTAGGTACATGGCAGATGAGACCGCCTTCGTCGGTCGGCTGCACGACGATTCCGTTGTTCTCCAGTGGCACTGCAGCAAGGCGTTGGTTAATAAACCGACCCGCCACGACAACATCAGCGCAGTCAAGAAGCGCTGGATCGGAACCAAAGTCGAGAGACGAAGCGAGGTTGCTGCCGTGTTCTGGATGTATGAGTACCGCATCGTCGGCCAGCGCGGCTTCTGCATTTACGACAACCGGTAATGGGTTAAAGTCAACGACGACTTGCTCGGCCGCGTCAACTGCCTGGGCGCGCGTTTCTGCGACAACTGCAGCTATGGAATCGCCTACAAAACGGACGCGACCAGTGGCGAGCGGGGGTCGCGAAAATCCGGCGGGAAGCGTCACGAAACCCTGGATTGGAGCCAGGTTGATGTTCTCGGCCGTATAAACCGCTACGACCCCCGGCATGTCAGCCGCTGCGGTTGTGTCCACCGACAAAAGGGTCGCGTGGGCAATGGTGGATCGGACGAACACGATGTGCAGAAGGCCATCTATCTGCAAGTCATCAAAGTACCGAGCCTGACCCTCTAGAATTGCAGGGTCTTCGCGCCGAAGAACAGCGCTGCCGAGTATCGATCCGGATTGAGCCATGTGCACTCCTAGTAGCTACCGGCGCAATCTATCCCGCTGCCGTACGAACTCGATCACGATCATGGGAGCCGGTTCGGTGGCAGGCGGCTTATTCCTCGACCGTTGAAATCACAGTGCGTGGCGGATCACCGTCGAAACCGAGTTGAGGGAGCATCCAATTGGCGATGAACTGCGCGCCTTCGCGCCGGTAATGCACTCCGTCTTCGCGTAAGTCGATGCCGTCTATTTGCATCTTGCACTCATGCAGACTCGGACACACGTATTCGCGTAGATCAATGAATCCAAGTTCTCTGTGGTGTTCGGCGTATTGCTCCACAAGAGAGTTAGCGCAGTCGGTATTAACAGCCCATTCCTCTTTGTAGCCAAAGATCTCCGAGTACGCGCTTGTCGAAAGAACGATGTGGGCGCCGCCAGCGGAAAGCGTGCGTATGGCCGCATCTAGTCCGAGCCACATAGGCCACCTATACCCCTCATCGCAAGGCCCAACCCATTCGCCGTCGAAGTTGAGTTGAGCGTCGCCCGCATCACCGAACGAGAGGAGAACCACTTCGGGATCAAACTCATTGACCGCGTGATCCCAAAGGATGCGGCAGTCATTCGTATCGATACCTCGACCAAAGCCGCCGAATCGTATGCGCGAAGCCGGAGGGAAACTGCACGCGACTACTGACATATTTAGCGTAACGAGAGGCGGATTCGCCTTCAGGGGAACGAACCCTTCAGCTCCCAAGAAATATCCGAGCGAGTTGCCAACGACCATAAGCCTGCGAGCCCCCGGCTTTTCTCGCGCAATATCGGCGGCCACGGCGGGCGACACCGGTGGACCGACCGTGTCCGCAAGGCTCTTCGCTCCAAAGGTTGTTGTGAGCATGACTGCGATCAATGCCGCCGCAGCGACAGGGGTGAGCCATCGCATCGTGTTCGAGGTGAATGCTCCGCGCCTTATCGGCTGTTCAACAAAGCGATAGGAGACGAAGGCGGCTACGAGCGTTACCACGAGGCGTACGCCAAGAAGCGGCCAACCCGAAAGGCCAACGCGCTCCTCGTTTAGCCACACATAGATCGGCCAGTGGTACAGGTACGCGCCGTAACTGATGAGGCCGAGACCTACCAGGGGTCGATTCGAGAGCGCCCAACCGATTGGCCCGCGTTTCGGGTGTGCTGCCGAAGCAATCAGCCCGACGCCCGCGACAGCGCACATCAAGAGACCACCGCGGTAGAGGTTGACTCCAGCGAGGCGCACCCATGCGACAGTCAAGTACGCAATCGAAATGAGGCCGACCACTTCGAGTAACAAACGGCCGCGCTGAGAACGCACCGGGCCGCGCCAACTAACAAAGGCACCCAATGCCGCACCGAACAGAATCGCCGGCGCGCGCGTATCGGTTCCGTAATAGATACGTGTCGCATCTTCGGAGCCGAACCACAGAGCAATGGCGAGAACAGCGGTCGCGCAACCACCAACAATTGAAACGATGAAGATCCTGCGCGCCGTACGGGTGGCGTCCGCGCGGGTTCCGTCTCGACGACTTCCCCACGCCAATACGCATGCAAAGACGAGCGGCCACACGACATAGAACTGCTCCTCTATCGCGAGGCTCCACGTATGAGCGAGTGGCGACGGCCTGGAGAACAGCTCCCAATAGTCGAAACCGCCCACTACAAATCGCCAGTTCGCTACATAGCCGAGGGTCGCAAGCGCATCGCCGCGGATGCGTTCAAGCTCTGTCGGTTCTGCGACAAGGGAGCAGTAGGCAGCTACCCCGAGCAATGCGATGAAGAGCGCTGGAAGAAGCCTGCGGGCGCGCCTCGCCCAGAATCCGACGAGTCCAACAGTTCCAAACTGGCGCGCTTCAGAGAGAAGTAGCGAGGTAATGAGGAAGCCAGAAAGGACAAAGAACAGGTCGACGCCTAGGTAGCCGCCTTCTAGGTGCCTTCCATGGAATACGAGTACCGCTGCAACAGCAATGCCTCGGACGCCATCGAGTGCACGAATGTGGGGAAGGCTTGCTGGGCTGGACATCGCGAGAAATGGTCCCATACCGCGAGACCCAATCGTGACCGCCCTAACGACTTCTTTTCATCGCGTGCGAGTGCGAGCAGTTATTACGCCATGCCAGTTGCCGCAGCTTTGCCCGCCGCATATCCGCTGCTAAGGGCTGCATCTGCAAGCATTCCTTCCGCGCCCACCCAATCCCCAGCGACATATAGGGGGGAGCATCGACACCTAATGCGAACCGGCACCCTGGTGCTGGCAATGAACTCAACCCAAGATCAAGCGCCGTTGCAAATACAGGAATCTCGTCTCGTGACCATTGTTGGGCCCAAGCACTCGTCCCCGCTAACAGCGAACTCACCGATGCAGGTCCCCGAGGCGCAATTACTACAGCGTCCGCGTCGAAGGATGAATCCTTCGTGGTGACCGTGATACATCCAGCCTTACTCGCGACGCTCTCTGCTTTAGCGTTCACAACAACCGGAGATGAGAGCTTCGCTTGAAGCGCGTCAACGAGTTGTTGCCAGCCTCCGTCCAAGTACGCCACGTCGTTGGTAAGCGCAGAGACAAGCTGACGGACCCCCGTGGTGGCGTCAAGTAACGCAAGGTCGTTGCAGTACGTGGCTACACGCGTCAACATCTCAAGCAACCGTGCCACCTCCAAAGCGCATGCGCGCCTTGGTTGAGCAAGAAGCCGTCAACCAGTTGTGTTCGCGCCCTCCCCGGCGAACCTCGCGCATCGAGAACGGTCACATCTGCGCCGGATCGCTCGGCCGAGGCCGCCGCAGCGAGGCCAGCGATGCCTCCACCGATCACGACTACGCGTTGAGTCATAGCGATCCTCCCGGCACGGGCTTATTGCCGATCACGGAGTTTCAGAGTGTGGCACGTGCGCGGCCCGGTACCCTCGGGTTGATATGTCACGCCGCGGCGACCAGGTCGTCATCTCAAATCGTAAGGCGCGCCATGACTACCACGTGCTCGACATCTGGGAATGCGGGATCGTGTTGGAGGGTTCTGAGGTCAAGTCATTGCGCGAAGGGAAGGCGAACCTGCAAGACGGGTACGCCCGCGTTGAGGACGGCGAGGTGTGGCTAAATGGGATGCACGTGTCTCCATATGTGTTTAGTAGGGCCGAGTTGGATCCGGTGCGCAGGAGGAAACTGTTGTTGCATCACGGCGAAATCGAGGAGATGCGCCAGCGCACCCAGGAGAAGGGCCTGACGCTGATTCCGTTACGCGTCTACTTCAAAGACGGCAGAGCAAAGGTGGAACTTGCGATTTGCAAGGGCAAGAAGAACTACGACAAACGTCATGTGCTGGCAGAACGAGATGCGATGCGAGAGGCTGAACGGGCCCTAAAGGAACGCCAACGCGACTCCTGAGAATCGTCGGCGGTATCGATGTCGCATCGACCAGTTACACTTGGGGCGTCGCCCCTCGCACCGGGGTGGCATTGACAAGGGGGTGCGTGGCTTCGATTCTGAGGATCGAAGTGGGTGAAGCGAGCCGACGTCGCCGGAACGTCGTTAAAGAGTCGGCACAATGAACACTTGCCGAGGACAACCTCGCACTCGCTGCTTAGAAATAAGTAGCGCGTTCCACCCGGCCCAGTTGCTCGACCGGAACCGGAACGTCATCAAGAGCGACTTACCGTCGGGACGGGCCCCGTGGCCCGGCGGGACACTAAAGCGAGGCTGGGATCCACGCAGGCCGCCGGTGGGCGGCGCGGATCCGAGACCTTCCCACCGGCTGCGCTCGGAGAAGCCCCACATAGAACTCGGAAGACGGGGGTTCGACTCCCCCCACCTCCACCTT
>SHUZ01000009.1 GCA_009694415.1 Acidimicrobiia bacterium | reverse complement strand
GTCGCTGGTCGTTTGTCGTCGACGCCGGCATGGACGCGGCGACAGGCAAACGCCGTCAAGTCCGCCGAACAGGATTCCTGACAAGGAAGGCTGCCTTGGAGGAACTGTCGGAAATCGTTGGTGACAAAGGAACCCTGCCACGCGCTGCTCCATCACGACAGACAATCGGATCATTCGCTGCCGACTGGCTCGAGACGGTGCGTCCATCACTAAAACCTTCAACATGGAGCGGATACAACCAAAAACTACGCGCGCATGTGATCCCCAAAATCGGAGCGATTCCCATGCGCTCCGTCACACCCGGACTTCTCACTGCCCACTACGGCCAACTTCTCGAATCTGGGAACCGGCGAGGAAATGTCTCCGGCGGCCCGCTCTCAGCAAGAACCGTTCTGCACGTTCACAAGATCCTGCACAGAATGTTCGCCGATGCTTGATCGTTGGGGTCTCCTTTCGAATAACCCAGCCGAGCACGCGACTCCTCCACGTCCACAAAAAACAGTTCTCCGTGCTTGGTCTGCCGATCAACTTCGTTCGTTTCTCGATTCGGTAAGGACGGACCGGCTGTATGGCCTATTTATGTTGGCGAGCCTCACCGGGTTACGGCGGGGCGAATTGCTGGCATTGCAATGGCCTGACGTCGATCTCGATCGAGGACTAATAGCGGTACAGAGATCACGAGTCGCGGTTGGTTACGACGTTTTCGAGGGAACGCCGAAATCGGGCCGCGGGCGCACCGTAGCGATTGATCCGGCCACCGTCGCAGCTCTTCGAAGCCACCGTTCACGACAGGCTCAAGACCGGCTCCGTTGGGGCGACGCCTGGCAAGACCTTGGCTACTTGTTTACACACGAAGATGGCCGCGCTCTCCATCCTTCGAGCGTGTCAGAAATGTTCAAACGCCGCTGCGCTGCAGCGAACCTCGTATCGATCCCATTCCATGGACTCCGCCATACGCACGCGACACTTGGTCTGGCGGCCGGAATCAGCCCCAAAGTGATGGCCGAAAGACTGGGTCATGCGAATGTCTCGATCACCCTCGACATCTACTCTCATGTACTTCCAGGGATGCAGGAAGACGCCGCGCAACGAATCGCGATGGTCCTATTTCCGCGTTAAACAAATATTTCTGTGACAAATCTGTGACAAATAAGCGTGTTTCTCGACTGCTGGTTCAATAAAAGGAAACGCTCCGGTGTTCTGACCTGCACTTATGGTGGTCGGGCTGCCGGGACTCGAACCCGGGACCTTCGGTCCCCCAGACCGACGCGCTAACCAAGCTGCGCCACAGCCCGTAAGGGCGAGAGTGTACGGGTAACGCAACAGCATGGCTGAACCGATCAGTCGATTAGCCACACAATGCCTTGCACCACACGCCAACCCAAGTAAGCGACTACACCGCTCGCGAGCACTTTTAGGTGCCACGGGACCGGTGGCAGCGCCTCGGCGTCATCCTTTCGGCCAACTGCAGCGCTGTCGTCTACTTGCCTGCCGCACGCAGGGCATGACCCGTCTTCGGAAACCGTCGACGGCGATAGAAACCGGTCGCAGTCTGTGCACCAGGGCACCTTGATCCCCTAAACGGGAGGTACGCCGTGGCGGCGATCGAAATGTTCTCTCCGACGCGTACTTGCCAACGCGAACCGCCGGATCAAATCTGCGCGCAGGTCCTCGGGTTGCACAACGGCATCCACTACAAGTTCAGCAGCCAAGTGCACGAGGTCGACATCTTCCTCGTACTCCTCGCGCCGCGCTGCGACAAAAGCCGCACGTTCAGCTGCATCTTCGATCGCTTGGATCTTGTTGTAGAAAACAGCGTTCACAGCAGGCTCTGGGCCCATCACTGCAATCTTTGCGCTCGGCAGCGCAATACAAGCATCTGGATCGAACGCAGGGCCGCACATTGCGTACAACCCAGCGCCGTACGCCTTCCGCACAATCACACTGATCTTGGGAACCGTCGCTTCGGCAACCGATGTAATCATCTTGGCCCCATGACGGATGATCCCTGCGCGCTCTACCTGGGTCCCGATCATGAAGCCGGGAACATCCGCGAGGAATAGCAACGGCACATTGAACGCATCACACAACCAGATGAACCGCGCAGCTTTATCTGCGCTATCACCGAACAGCACACCACCAAGATGCATCGGATTGTTAGCCACGATACCGAGAGCCTTGCCATCTAACCGCGCGAACCCGGTCACCAACTCCTTCGCGAAAAGCGGTTTGGTCTCGAAGAATGTGCCGTCATCCACAAGAGCCTCGATCACCTTGTGCATGTCATACGCGCGCCGTTCTTCTGATGGGACCAGCGCTGCAATGGGCCGTGCCGTTCCTAAAGGCAGCAATGCTTTTGCCTCCGGTGCGGCCGATTTCCACGAAGTTGGCAAGTAAGACAACCACCGCTTGGCGCCCGCGATCGCTTCTTCGTCGTTGCCCACGAGATTGTCACCACAACCGCTGACGGTCGCATGCATGCGCGCTCCGCCCATTTCCTCGAGCGTTGCTTGCTCGCCAATGACTTCTTCGGCCATCCTCGGCGATCCGAGATACATAGATGCATTACCTTCGACCATGAACACGATGTCGCAGAACGCGGGAATGTACGCACCGCCTGCCGCCGACGGCCCAAACAAACAACACACCTGCGGCACACGACCAGAGAGGCGCACCTGATTGGCAAAAATTCGCCCCGCTCCCCTACGACCAGGAAACAACTCGACCTGGTCCGTTATGCGCGCGCCGGCGCTGTCAACCAAATAAACAACAGGAATCTCAAGGCGCAAAGCAGTTTCGGTAAGCCGAACAATCTTTTCAACCGTGCGTGCCCCCCATGAACCGGCCTTCACCGTCGAGTCGTTGGCCATCACACACACGGGGCGGCCATCAATGAGCCCCGTACCCGTCACAACGCCATCGGCCGGCAAGTCCGTAGCTAGCGCATTCGCGAGTAATCCATCTTCGACGAATGAACCTTCATCGAGCAAGATAGCAAGACGATCACGTACGAACATTTTGTTGGCAGCAACAAGTTTGTCCCGATCCTTATCGAGATTTCCTTGCAGCGCTCGTTCCGTTTGCTTGCGAACCGCCTCATGCTCGGTCACGTTGTGGCCCCCTCCACTGTCTTGCTGCGTGGCCCGGATCGCATCACTTGACCCGGCAACTCGCGGCCGACCAATTCCTGCGCGAGCAATGCACATCCGATTAGCGCATCGAGATCCACGCCTGTCTCAATGCCCATGTCCATGAGCATATGAACCAAATCCTCGGTGACAATATTCCCGGTAGCGCCAGGAGCATACGGACAACCACCTAATCCGCCGACCGACGCATCAAATTGCGAAACGCCCCTGTCGAGTCCCGCAAGAACATTTGCCAGACCCGCACCTCGCGTGTTGTGGAAATGAAGCCCAACGTCGTTCGCTGCAATCCCGGCGCCTTCGATTGCATCCAACACTTCATGGACCCGACGCGGGGATGCCATCCCAGTCGTGTCACCAAATGACAGACCATCCACGCCCGTCTCACGGAGCGTCGCAGCAATCGCCGCGACGCGACTGGGTTCGACATCGCCTTCGTATGCGCACCCGAAAGTTGTCGACACAATCGCATCCACCTTCTTGCCAGCGCCATGGGCGAGGGCAACGATTTCTATAACCGCTGCAAGCGACTCATCAATTGTGCGATTCACGTTGCGCTGGTTGTGCGTCTCGCTCGCACTTATCACTACCTCGAGTTCGTCTGAATTCGCCGCGAGTCCTCTCTCGGCTCCACGCAGGTTAGGGACCAGCGCCGAATATGCGATACCGGTTTTCCTTTTGATGCCAGCCATAACCTCTTCGGCACCGGCCATCGCCGGAATCGCCGATGGCGCCACAAATGATGCTGCCTCTATCCGCCGCAAACCCGTCAACGACAGAGCGTCGATCAGCCGGACGCGCTCACCCACAGAAATCGGCGCTTCGTTCTGCAGCCCGTCACGCGGGCCAACCTCACGAATCGCAACGCTGCGCGGATACTCGCTTCTATTCATTGCGTGGTCGAACCCTCATCTTGATCGGCGTTGGTCCAAGATCGAAATGTTCCCGTATTCGTCGTTCCAAGTATCGCAGGTAAGTGGCTGGCAATCGGCGTGTTGCAAACAGCGTGAATGTCGGCGGTTCAATCGCACCTTGCGTCGCGTAAAGCACGCGCGGCCGATGCTTGCGGTCTACGGGTGGCGGATGGCGTTGTTGTGCATCACGAAGCACGCGATTCAACTCCGCAGTCGGTACGCGTTTTTGATACGCGGCCTCCGCCTCGCGCAGCGCTGGCAACACGCTCTTTATGTTGCGGCCACTCAATGCGCTCGTCTTCAGAACTGGTGCGTAATCGAGGAAGCCGAGGCGGTCCTTCACATCGATAAGGATCTGTGGTCTCGACTCGGTCGGTACGAGATCCCACTTATTGAGCACCACAACAATTGCGGTACCTGCAGCGTCTATCCGTTCGGCAAGGCGCTGGTCCTGATGGCTGACACCTTCCGTCGCGTCAATAACGAACAGTGAAGCATCCGATCGATCAACAGCTTGAAGTGCTCGCACGACCGAGTAGTACTCGGTTGGTTCATCCACCTTGCTGCGCCTGCGCATGCCAGCCGTATCGACAAACCGCAGTGGGCCGTCCTCGGTCTCAATGACCGTGTCAATGGAGTCCCGCGTCGTACCCGGCATGTCGTGTACAACTGATCGTTCGTCTCCAACCATTCGATTGAACAACGTCGACTTACCAACATTTGGGCGTCCGACAATGCACACCGAGAACGGCCTGTCGATCTCTTCGGGTATTTCTTCAGGCTCGGGCGGCAGTAGCTCAACGAGCACATCTAGGAGATCGCCACTCCCCCGACCATGTATTGCCGAAATCAAATGCGGCTCCCCAAGCCCGAGTCGCGTGAAGTTCCATGCTTCGATCTCTTTTGGCTGATCGTCGACCTTGTTAGCAACTACCAAGACCGGCGTCTCTGTGCGCTGAAGGATGCGCGCCACCTGCGTATCTTCTTCAATAACGCCGACCCGCACATCAACGACAAACAAAATCACGTCGGCTTCGCGAATAGCGCGCTCGGCTTGTTCGCTCACCTGTTTCGCTAGTGGTTCATCGGTGCGCATCCAGCCGCCGGTGTCAACGAGAAGAAACTGACGGCCATTCCAATCTGCTTCTAACTCCTTGCGATCTCGCGTTACCCCAGGCAGTTCCTGGACGATCGCTTCACGCCTACCGACGATGCGATTCACAAGGGTTGACTTGCCAACGTTCGGACGCCCCACGACAGCAACGAGCGGCAGGTCCGCTTTCATCTTGCGATCACTCATGTGGCACTCCCAAGCGCGCGCACTAGCGAACCGCCATCGGTACCTACGACCTCAACGGGACGCGACAGGTCTGCAAGCGACCCGCCATCCAGGAACAAACCCCCGCTCAACATGACATCGGGCAACAACACACGCGAATCGTCGGGCACGCTTTGAATCGCCACCTGCAAATCAGAGGCCGTACACAATCCCGTGACGGCAATGTTGCCACCGAAGAAGTTGTTGATTACCGGTTGCAAAACAACTTCCACGCCAGCATGCTTCGACAGGGCGCTGACGAGCGGTTCAAGGACGCGCGCGCCGTATTCGCCCGTCAGGAGCACAATCGGCGCTCCAACGCGTGCGTCGCGCACGTTGAGCAGGGCATTGGATTTAGCCTCCGCCACCTCAAGGCGCGGTGCCCTGTAACCCTCTGCAGGCGCTCCATCGACCCATGCGAAGAATCCTGGACGCGTGCCCGTTCCGTCTACGTCATGTCCGGACAGCGCGACCGTTACCTCTGCCTCAAAAACCCTTGCCATTCCGATTCCATTCTCATGCTGCACAATCTCTTCGTATGCAGCGAGTTCCGGAAACGGGCGACCAGCCATCAAGTAGTACTCGTCGGCGGCGAAAACCATCCGTCGGCCGAGTGCGTCCGTAAAGACATCCTGCCATCGTCCAATGACATCCAATGTTGCTGCGGCTTCTTCGAGCGTGTGCGTACGCATCTCTGCTTCGCGATTGAAACGGCTCACCCCGAGCGGCACCACTCCGACACTCGCGATACGCGGGAAGCGATCCAGAATGCCAAGCATGGTGTCTTCAAGTATCTCGCCGTCATTGACTCCTGGACACACCACCACCTGACCATGCACTTCGATGTCAGCATCTAGAAGCGCACCCAACCAACGCAAACTTGTCGCACCCCGCCGATTCCGCAACAAACTCGCACGTACTTCCGGGTCGGTTGCATGGATGCTCACATAAAGCGGTCCAAGCCGTTCGGTGACTACACGTTCAAGGTCGGCTTCGGTGAACCGCGTGAGGGTCGTGAAGTTGCCATATAAGAAGGAGAGGCGGTAGTCGTCATCCTTTAGATAGAGACTTCTCCGCATGCCTTTCGGAAGTTGGTAGATAAAACAAAAAGGGCAGTGGTTGTCACAGGTACGGACTCGGTCAAACACGGCGTGTTCAAGTTCGAGACCAAGCGGAGCACCTGCTGGTTTCTCGATGACAACGGAGCGGTCCTCTTCTTCACGCCGCGTCATCAGTGCAACGACCGGTTCATCGGCCTGCATTTGGTACCGGATTACGTCGCGCAAATCTTCGCCATTTACCATTAGTAGATCATCGCCCGCCTGTAATCCGGCCGCCTCTGCCGGGCTTCCGGGCGCGACAGACAAGACGCGTGCAGGAGGCATGCGGCGAGTCTAGGGGGGCGCCTGCGTGGAGTTACCCTTGCGTGAATGGTTCGCAAGGTACTGCTCGCCGAACCACGTGGCTTCTGTGCCGGAGTCGAGATGGCCATAAAGGCCCTCGCTTGGATGGTGCGGATCTTCCCGCCACCGGTGTACTGCTACCACGAGATCGTTCACAACCGACTGGTGGTAGAACGTTTCCGGGAATTCGGTGTCATCTTCGTCGACGACGTGAGCGAAGTGCCGGAGAGAGCCCCGCTCATGCTCTCAGCTCACGGATCGACACCAGAAGTAGTCATCTCCGCTCGCGAACAGAACCGCTTCGTCGTAAATGCCGTATGCCCACTTGTCACCAAGGTGCACCATGAAGCCAAAGTGCGAGCGAAGAAGGGCTACACGATCCTCTATGTCGGCCACGCAGGACACGACGAAGCGGTTGGAACTCTCGCAGTGGCACCCGACTCGATCCGACTAGTCGAAAGAGCGGCCGATCTTTCGGAAGCGCTTGCGTCCATTGACGATCCAAACAAGGTCGCGTTGCTCGCTCAGACGACCCTTGCGTTACACGATTGGGAAGGGATACGCGACGATGCGCGTGGACAGTTCCCATCGCTTTGGACCGCATCGCGCAATGACCTCTGCTTCGCCACGACAAACCGTCAAGCCGCTCTATCTCGGATCGCTACACAGGCCGACGCTGTCGTCGTAATTGGAAGCGCGAACTCTTCGAACACCGTCGCCCTTGCCAAAGTTGCCGAAGCCGCTGGTTGCCCCATCGTCCTGCGTATAGATGGACCCGACGAATTGAACGTTCAAGCCGTAGGCGAAGACGCCGTCGTGGGAGTAACGGCTGGCGCAAGCGCTCCCGAGGATCTTGTACAAGCGGTGATCGCGCGACTTGCCCCGACCGAAGGCGTTGAACACGTTCACGTCACCGATGAGGACGAGTACTTTCCCCCACCACGCGAACTGCGGGATCTAATTCCGGACAACGATGACCGATCGGTAACAGCGTCTCAGGTGCTCGAGGAACTCACCCGTCGTTAGGAATAACCAGCGGTTTGAAGCGCTTCGGTGAATAGATCCTGAAGCGAGACCTTGAGATCGGCGGTAATGCCCTGCAGATCTGAGCGTTTCCTTGTGCCGGCACTCTCCGGTGGATATATCGGAGCGCCAATTACTAACGCCACTCGTTGCAACCTCGGGAGCACCTTGCCACTCGCAAGTATCTGTTCACTCCCACCTATGCCCACCGGAACAATTGGCAACCCAAGTTTCACAGATAGATAAGCGGCGCCGTCAAACAACTCTTCAATCTCTGGTCCGTAATTGCGCGTCCCCTCGGGAAACACGGCCGCTGGCTCGCCTGCCCGTAACGCCCCTTCGATCGCCTTCAGCGCAGTGCGCGCGGTCGCGGAACCGCGATCTACTGGTATCCCTCCGAGGCTGGAGAACAACCATTTGCCAACAGGATTCTGAAATAGTTCCTTTTTCGCCATAAAACGTATGCGGCGTTTCGTAACGAACGCCGTGAACGGCGTGTCAAAAAGCGAGCGGTGGGAAGGCGCGACGATGTACGCGCCCGAAGGCGGAACGTTTTCCCGGCCTTTCACCGTTACCCGAAACAAAATCTTGCAAAGTGACAGCACAATCACTCGCGCAAAGGCATAGAACTTCATCGTTGCTCCGTTACATCATTGAAGCGTCGGACAATATCGGCAACAACCTCTTCGGCGGTCCTGTCCGTTGTGTCAAGCACAATCGCATCTACTGCGATCGCAGTAGGCGAGACTTCGCGACCTGAATCTTGAGCGTCACGACTTGCCATCGCATTCTGCACATCCGCGATCTCGGCATCTCTGCCTGCCGATTTTTCATCGCTCACGCGCCTGCGTGCCCGCTCTTCATCCGAGGCGGTAATGAATACCTTGACTCTCGCCTGCGGAAAAACAACGGTACCGATATCTCGACCTTCTGCCACACCCCCTTGATTCCGCTGGGCCCACGACCGTTGTTGCGCAACCAAGATCTCACGCACCGCGGGATGCGCAGACACGATTGAAACGGCGGCCGTCACGCCCGGTTCCCGAATCGTCTCGCCAACATCCGTTCCGTCCAAAAAGACGCTCCCGTCTACGGCTTCAATAATTGAATCCTTAGCAACGAGAGCGCACCCAGCAGCGTCTGTTGGATCGACACCTGCATTCAAAACGGCGAGCGTTACTGAACGATACATCGCGCCAGTATCCAGGACAGACAAACCAAGCGCAGCTGCGACACCCCGCGCTACCGTCGATTTCCCGGAACCTGCAGGGCCATCAATTGCGACGACGTTATTCACGCCGCCCCCAATAGAGAGGCCAAGTCATTAGACAAAGTCGGATAACTAACATCTACTGCCGACCAGTTCTCCACGGTCGTCTCGCCCGTGGCCGCCAATCCCGCCACGGCGCCACACAACGCAATCCGATGATCTCCGAAACTGTCGACACGCGCGCCCACTGGCGCGCCGCCTCGCACGATTACTCCGTCAGGTGTCGGTTCGGCCGTCACCCCGAACCTTGTAAGGAGATCAACCATCGTCGTGATCCGATTTGATTCCTTAACAACCAATTCCGCTGCGCCACTAATCGTTGTGGTCCCATCAGCGAATGCGGCGGCAACCGCGAGCACGGGTATTTCATCAATGATCGACTCCGTTCCTACGATGTCAGCAGCGCGCAGGTTTGCCGACGACACGGATACCTCGCCGACCGGCTCTCCTAGTTCAACACCGATCTCGCGGACCTCAATGTTGCCCCCCATGCTCCGCAATACATCTAAATAGGCAATGCGGCGCGGGTTGAGGGACACGCCCTCGATGACGATCGTTGACCCAGGAATGATGGTTGCGGCCACTACCAGGAAGGCGGCAGAAGAAGTATCGCCCGGCACGACAAGATCGAACGGGACTGGGCTACTGCGTCGCACCCGCAAAGTCGTTGAACCGCTTTGTTCAACGCTTGCACCTAACGCCGCAAGCATCCGTTCCGTATGGTCGCGGCTCTCATTCGGTTCAACAATCTCCGTTAGACCGTCGGCCTGCATACCCGCCAGCACCAAGGCGGTCTTCACCTGGCCGCTCGCAACTTGCAACTCATGGCGCACACCGCGCAGGGGTCCGCCGCGCAAAGTGATTGGTGCGTGCGTTCCGCCATCGCTGCCATCAATGGTTGCTCCCATTGCGCGCAGCGGTTCAATGACCCGGCCCATAGGTCGCGTTGATAGCGATGCGTCTCCCGCGAGTACTGCGGCGAGGGGGCGACCCGCGAGCAATCCAGCCATCATCCGTAACGTGCTGCCGGAGTTGCCGCACTCAAGCACGCCGTCGGGTTCTTTCAACGATTCAAACCCGCCCGAGGTGACCGTGGTGATACCGGATCCGTCATTCCCTACATGAACTCCGATGCCACGAAGCACGGCGACCGTGCTCGCTACGTCGGCCCCGTCGGCCAATCCGGTTATGTGGCTTTCTCCATCAGCGCAGGCTGCGAACATCAGCGCTCGATGCGAGATTCCCTTGCACCCCGGCACCCGAACGCGGCCAACGAGCGGTATTCCGCCGTTGAATGTTGCTTCGGTCGCCAGCGAATTACGGGGTCGCCGATCGGTCAAAGCGCACCGCGTGCTACGTGGTAGCCGGCCTCCGATAGCGCCGCGTCAAATGTTGCAAAGCCAGATTCGGGGATGATGAGCACCAAGACTCCTTGGCCACCCTCCAGGGAATGGGCAATCTCCACATCGAGGATGTTGACCCCGAGGCGACTTGCCATCGTCGTAACTTCGGCGATGACACCCGGCCTGTCGAGTACTGGCACGCGCACCTCGACAAGCGGGCCAAGATCCTCACGCCCTGTCGGGAGGCTTTGTCGAGCACTCCTGGCTCGTTCAAGGACAGCCAACAATGCTTCGCCCTCACCCTCGGCAACAAGCGAACGAACGTTGCCAAGCGCAGCCATGTAGTCATCTAAGGCGAGCAGGATTGCGTCGCGGTTGGCGACACAGATATCGGGCCAGATACCAGGGTGTCCAGACGCGATTCGCGTCATGTCGCGAAAGCCACCTGCGGCAAGCCTCAACATCGTTGCTTGATGATCCCCGACCTTCGTTGCCACGTCCATCAATGTTGTCGCTGCAAGTTGCGGCACGTGACTAACAACCGCCACGAGCATGTCATGTTGGTCTGGCGACACTTCTACGATCTCTGCACCGAGCGCACTGACGAGGGAACGCACTGCGCTGTAAGCGTCTGAACTAGTCATCGCCGTCGGCGTGAGCACCCAAACTGCACCAGTGAACAAGTCGACGTTTGCGCCATCGAGACCATCTTGCTCAGAACCGGCCATCGGATGCCCCGGTACAAAACGATTTATAAGATCCGGCCTTGCGGCTTCGACGCCCGAAACGATGGAGGCCTTCACAGAGCCAACGTCAGTGACGACTGTTGCGCCGCAGTCGAGTGCTTCAATCACGAGTGCGGCAATGGAACCGACAGGGACTGCAACGACCACCACGTCCGCGCCGGTGATTGCTCCCAGCACGCTCTCCGCCGATTCGTCGATCGCGCCGATCGTCAATGCCCGTTTCGTACGTTCCGCATCCGCGTCGTACCCAGCCACTTCGATCCCACGCGTACGCAGCGCAAGACCAATCGAACCTCCGACCAATCCAACGCCGAGAACAGCAACCCGCATCATTCGCTACTCGGGGAGATCGTCGCGTAATGCCTTGGCAGCGCCTAGGTAAACGTGGCGGAGCTCGGAACGCGAACGGTCGGTGTAGAAGTGCATCAGAACACGAATCGCCCGCGGCATTGCGCCTTCAATATCCAACTCGCGCGCACAAATAAGGGGCACGTCACCGAGGCCCAGCGAACGCGCGGCCGTCGCGGGAAACTGCGAATGTAAGTCATCGGTAGCGGTGAAGAGAACGCTGACAAGGTCTTCGTGTTCTATTCCGTTCCGGGACAACATTTCGACGATCAACTCACTTGTGCGCGCGTCGACCTGTTCTGCCGTATCTGAATCACAAGTAGTCGCGCCGCGCAGGGCCATGAGCTTCACCGAGTTCGAGGTTACCCGCTGCCTTCTTCAGCGTCGGCCTCGTTTGGCAGCGCGTCAGGCGGCGCACCTTGTAAATCCTCTGTCGCCGCAGCCCAGAGCGAACGGACTTCGCCGGGCTCGAGGTGACGCCAAAGGCCTGGACCGAGCGTACGGTCGGAGATAGGACCGATGCGCGTACGGACCAGTCGCCGGACCGGGTGCCCTAGCGCTTCGCACATTCTGCGCACTTGCCGATTGCGACCTTCGTGGATGATTACTTCTATCGCTGCATTCTCACCCTGGGTCGTGACGAGATTCGCAGATGCTGGAGCGGTGCGACCGTCCTTGAGGTCGATGCCCTCCCTAAAAAGCCTTAGGGCGGCGCGCGATGGAACGCCTTCGACCTCGACTAGGTATTCCTTTTCTACCCCGAAACTCGGATGGGTAAGCCGATGACTCAAATCCCCATCGTTTGTGAGCACCAAGAGCCCTTCGGTCTCCCAGTCGAGACGCCCAACAGGGAACACGCGCGGCGTGCGCGGTACAAGTTCGATCACAGTTGGGCGGCCTTGTGGGTCAGATGCCGTACACATGATGTGCACAGGCTTGTTGATTAGGTAATAAGCGAGGTCAGCCTTGGTGCCAACAGGAATGCCGTCAAGGGCGATCGCGTCGACCTCTGGATCCACGCGTCGACCCAACACCGCCACTTCGCCATTCACTGTGACCCTGCCAGCTGCGATGAACTCTTCGCTAGCCCTGCGCGATCCGATTCCGGCCCGGGCGAGAATCTTTTGTAGTCGCTCGCCCTCTGTGATCACTCTGGAGCGTCGAGGGACGCGGCCTCCGAAGGATCGTCGCCTATTGGGGTATCGACGCGCAGACGAAGCCCGCGTTCGAGCGCCTCAACAACGTGTGCATCGGGAACGAACTCCGCCAAGCCCGGCAAGTCACGCAGACTGTCGAGTCCCATCTGCTCTAGAAACTGCCGGCTCGTTCCGTAAAGAATCGCCTGCCCAGGTCCAGGGTCATGACCCACCTCTTCTACGTAACCGCGCGCTTCTAGGGTCGCTAGCGTTGATTCGACATTCACGCCTCGAATCGCGCTCATTTGTGCGCGCGAAACGGGTTGCTTGTAGGCGACAATCGCAAGCGTTTCTAACGCCGCGTTCGACAGTCGCGAAGTTTGACCTTCAAGCACGAAGCGCTCTACGTACGGCGCAAGATCCGGATGCGTTTGAAAGCGATACCCGCCAGCAACGCGTGCGAGCATGAAGCCACGCCCTTCGCGTTCGTACTCCTCAGCCAACTCAGAACAAAGAGCCTCAACTTCGGTAACCGGAATTTCAATCAGTTGCGCGAGCACCTGAGCTTCGACTGGCTCTATCGACGCCATGACGACCGCTTCTACTGCTCGCCGCGCTTCGGTGATCACTCGCTCCTCCACCAAACCACCGCGCCGTTAGTCGGCGACCGACGCCACTGACATGTCGGCTCCAACGTCTACGTCAAAATCTTCTTCATCGGAGTGCTCGATCCGTCGCGCCCGTACGGGTGCTTCGTCCCAGTCATCGAGACTACCCATGTCGAGTACGCGTTCGTCTTCGGCGAGGCGGCGGACTGTGAGGTCACCGAATGTCTCGCTTTGCGCCACGTCCACCATGCCCTGCTTAAGAAGTTCGAGGACCGCCAGAAAACGCACGATCATTTCGAGGCGACTGTCGATCCCACGCACGAGTTCACGGAAACTCACCGGGCGACCGGCGGGAAGCGCTATGAGCAATGCCTCTGCCGCATCGCGTACCGAAACTCGGATAGGTGCGACGTGGTACGTGTCGACGAACTCAAGCTCCTTGGGCGCAAGAGCGCGCCTCGCTGCACCGAGTAGCGCATCGAGGGTTACTCGTTCAAGCGGGTCTGGAGCGAGCGAACGAAATGGTTCTTCGGGACCAGCAGTACGCGCGACGACGCGCTTGCCCGCAAGCAACGCTGCTTCAAGTACCGCAGAGGCGCTCTTGAACGTCTTGCATTCCAGCAACCGCGCCAGCAAAAGATCTCGCTCTTCGAAACGCATCAGTTCTTCGTCGAGATCGGTCGGCTCGGAGCCCGGCAGGAGACGGCGCGCCTTCAATTCAACGAGAGTCGCGGCGATCAGCAGGAACTCAGTCGCTGCCTCTAGATCGAGGTGATCCATTCCCTCGACTTCGACCAAGAAGGCTTCGATCACGTGCGCGATGGAGACGTCCCAAAGGTCCACCTCTTCCTTAAGAATCAGATGGAGTAACAGTTCGAAGGGCCCGTCATAAACCGGGGTGGCTACTGCGTAGGACATCGCCTGTAAGCGTACCTAACCGTGTGCTTCTGGTTGCGGACCCGCTGTGAACAATTCTGGCCGCGAGGGTGCTGCTAGGTCGCGCTGTTGAAGTTGGCGAGCGCCAACATCTGCCAGCGCCCCCTCGCGAAATGCCATGCGGCAAGACGCGGATGCGTAATCGTGAACGAAACGCCATCGATGGTCGTTTTCGCATGAGCCAGGTACTTGACGCTCAGCGCGCCTCGGTCGTAATAGGCCTGTAATAAATCGCGTCAATGGTTTAGACATGAGTCCCCCTCTAACGCTAAGAGTAAGTATGCACAACAATTTCCCCTACTGCATTTAGCGTCCGGTGGCGTCACCTCTCGGGCTAAGCGCCGCCGCCTACGCTGACCCAACCTGCCCCTACCGCGGAAAGTAGCCACCCATGACCCGCCGATTCTCCGGGATCAAGCCATCTGGCGAGATGCACCTCGGCAATTACGCCGGAGCGGTACAGCGATGGGTTGATCTCCAGGACGACTCGATTTACTGCGTTGTCGATCTGCATGCCATGACAGTGCCGTATGAGCCAGCAGCCCTTCAAGCTGATTCCAGACGTCTCGCGATGCTCCTCATGGCAGCTGGTCTCGACCCGCAACGATGCGTTCTCTTTGTGCAGAGTCAGGTACCGGTAGTCGCCGAACTCACGTGGATCTTGAATTGCGTTGCTACCGTCGGCGAATTACGTCGCATGACGCAGTTCAAGGACAAGGACAGCGGCCAGGAGTCGGTAAGTGCGGGCCTGCTGGATTACCCGGTCCTCATGGCTGCGGACATCTTGCTTTACGGCACCGAGGAAGTTCCGGTGGGTGAAGATCAAATCCAGCACGTAGAACTCACCCGCGATTTAGCCATCCGATTCAACCACCGTTTCGGCGACACGCTCGTCGTTCCCAAGGCGACCGTTCCTCCTGTTGGAGCGCGCATCAAGGACCTACAGGACCCCACAGCGAAGATGTCTAAGTCGGTTGACTCACCGCAGGGAACGATCCTTGTCCTAGACGAACCAGCGCGAATCACAAAGAAAATAAAGGCAGCTGTCACCGATTCGGACACGACCGTGCGGTTCGACACCGAAAACAAACCAGGCATTTCGAATCTGCTTTCGCTCTTAGCGGCAGCTACCGGCCGACCCATCCCAGACCTCGAGGCTGAATATGCAACCGGTGGCTACGGAACCTTCAAGGCAGCAGTTGCCGAAGCGGTCGTCGACTACTTGGCGCCTCTTCGCGAGCAATTCTCATTACTAGAGAATGAGCCAGGAGAAGTAACCCGTCTGCTCGCCGAGGGTGCAGCGAAAGCGGACGCGATTGCGCAAAAGACAATTACCCGCGTGCGCGCCGCGACTGGATTGCTCGCAAGGTCCTGAAGCTCTTGCGTGGTGATCTCGACTGACGCGTGCTTCCTAGGCGTTATCTGCAGCATCTAGTGCTCGGATGACCTCTTCTGGCCACCCGAGTGCAGCCCATGTCGGACGCGCATTGTGGTGTGCTTCAGACCATGCTGCGGCATCCTCACTTCCTTCCGCAGCCCGCAACTCTTCTGCGCCAATCTCGCCGTGGCGCGCATACTTCCCGACTCGGCCACAGTATCCAGCAGTCCACCGACCAACTTTCTGACGGCCAATGAAAAGGATTGGAATGGTCGCGAACGCCCTCTCTACGACCGAAAGATCGGCCTGCTGCTTTCCAATATCGTGGAGAAGGGCAACAACTAACCAACGTTTTTCGCAACCCTCACCGAGTTCTGTTTCTACCGCTGTAGCAACTGCAATCGCATGACGTCTGTCATGTGCAGGTAAACGATCGAAAAGTGGCCGCTCTTGCGGCGAGAGCAACGCCTGAGTCCAATCCGCGTCTTCTTCGCGCGGCTCCGAAGTTCGAATTGCCGCGAAGAACCGCCGCACCAGGTGTCGCGAATTCACGACGAAACGAAGTTGACTAATTGCCGATACACCGGCTCAAAGAGGCGATCGATCGCGCCCGTCCAAAAGACAAGTGCGAACAGGACCAGCATTCCGTAGGGACGCATCCGGTTCCACATGGGAAGCCAATCGCGAGGCAGCACGCGCTCGAGCAACGATGACCCGTCCAGGGGTGGGATCGGCAGCAGATTGAAGACGCCTAGGAAAACATTCACCAACGCGAACGAGAACGCTATTTGGAAAGCGAGCGAAAAATCGGTGATGTCGCGTAGCCCGAAGGTGTCGGTCGGAAACAATGCTCGTGCAACTAACGCGGCCGTGATTGCGAGCACGAAGTTAGAGAATGGCCCCACTAGTCCAACCCAGAGCATGTCGCGGCGCGGGTCGCGCAACTTCGACGGATCCACGGGCACCGGTTTGGCCCACGCGATTACCGGGATGCCGGTGAGCGCGCCCATGGCAGGCAAAATGATCGATCCAAGTGGATCAATGTGAGGCACCGGATTCAATGTAAGACGACCGGCGTTCTTCGCTGTGTCGTCTCCGAAGTACAGGGCGACGATGCCGTGACTGATCTCGTGAAGAATGACGGCGGCAATCAAGCAGCCGAACCAGATGAGCGCCTGTTCGAAATCCATGTACGCGACGCTTGGCTTAGTGGTGGTTCGATGCGCAGGTGATGCACAGACGCGCTGAAGGCACCGCGTTTAACCGCTCAGCGGCGATCGCGTCGTCGCAACTTTCACATGAGCCGTAATTGCCGGCATCCATCTTGGCAAGCGCTCCGTCTACTGCCTCCAAGTTGTCCTCCAAAGTCGCCGCGAGGGCATCTGCTTCGCCGCGTTCGGCCGTTACTTGCCCGGAATCTGCGAATCCCTCATCGAATTCAAGATTGGTGGCGCCGGGAGTACGCCCCATGAGTTCGAGCTGTTTCATCAACTGCTCACGCTCTTCGTTGAGTTGCTCGCGTTGATCCGAGAAAGTATCTGCTTCCATGGCGCAATGTTACTCCCGCCGTGCTGTTGCCCTGGCGCGCGGATGGGCCAATTCGTATACCGCTCGCAGGCGTGCTGGAGACACCTTGGTGTACACCTGCGTGGTCGAAAGGCTGGCGTGGCCAAGCAGTTCCTGGACAACTCGGATATCAGCTCCGTGTTCGATCATGTGCGTGGCGCATGAATGTCGCAGAACGTGAGGAGAAAGGCGGCCGCTTAGCCCGACCCGGTCACCCGCCGCTGTGACGATTTTCCAACAGGACTGGCGTGTTAGACGTCCACCGCGGGCATTGAGGAAGACGGGGTCCCCCGGCACCCTCCTTGTAGACGGGCGCTCAAGAGCAGGTCGCCCTCTTTGTAGGTAGTCGGATACCGCCTCTCGGGCGCTGCGACCGATCGGCACCACGCGCTCCTTCGAACCCTTACCGAACACGCGAACTACGCCGTCCTCTAGATCTAGATCTTCACGATCCAGACCTACCAATTCGGAAATACGGCTTCCGGTTCCGTAAAGGGTTTCGAGAATCGCTCGATCGCGCAATGCTCGAGGATCACTACCTTCCACGGAATCGAGCAACGACTCAATTTCTTCTTCCGTCAATGCCTTCGGGATGCCCTGCGGAACGCGCGGTGCGCCGACTTCTTCGGAAGGGTCCATCGCGACGAAGCCTTCGTCTCTACAAAAACGGTGAAAGGAGCGAACGGCAACAAGCGCGCGGGCGATCGATGCTGGCGCATAACGCGGTTTGCCTTCGTCATCACGCGCACGCTTGAGGTGGTCTACGTATGCCGAGACAGTGGCTTCGGCGACAGCGGAGGCATCGTTGATGCCGCGGGAACGAACGAAAGACTCATAACGCGAAAGATCGCGGCGGTACGCGGCTAGAGAGTTGACCGCTAAGCCACGTTCGACCTGGAGCCATGTCGCATGCTCAATCAGAAGGCGAGACAACTCATCCATACCAACCGTCCCCACCGAGCATTCTCGGCACGATTCGGGCCCTTATAGGGCCTGGAACGTACCGAGAACCGCTGAATCGTCCGCGGACAGGGGAAGACGTGGCGCTCGGCCCTCGGCGCGGTCCCGGGCTGCAGCTACGAACGCGGCAAACAACGGGTGCGGACGGTCGGGGCGCGACTTGAACTCTGGGTGCGCTTGGGTGGCGACAAAGAACGGATGAACCGCGGGTGGCAGTTCCACGAACTCGACCAGGCGGTCATCGGGAGAGGTGCCCGAGCACACGAGCCCGGACTCCTCGAGTCGGCGCCGGTAATGCGTGCTGACCTCGTAACGGTGCCGATGCCGTTCGTAAACAACTTCTTCGCCGTAAGCCTCACGCACACGCGAACCTGCAAGCAGTCGTGCGGGGTAGGCGCCGAGACGCATAGTTCCACCCATCTCCACGATTTCGCGTTGATCGTCCATCAAATCGATAACCGCATGAGGCGTCTGCTGATCGAACTCTGACGAATTTGCCCCGGCTAAGCCACACGCGTCACGGGCGAACTCGATCACGGCACATTGCATACCCAAACACAAACCAAGGAACGGAATTTGAGCGTGTCGCGCGTAGCCGGCCGCCGCAATCTTGCCTTCGATGCCGCGGAATCCGAAGCCGCCCGGAATCACTATGCCGTCTAGTTCACGCAACCTGCCATCAGCGAGCAGTCCCTCTGTGTCATCCGAAGCGATCCAATCGATACGCACGCGTGCTCCACACGCGAAGCCTCCATGCCGTAGCGCTTCGGCAACCGACAAGTACGCGTCGGGAAGATTCACGTACTTGCCGACCAAGCCGATGCGCACATCGAATGTTGCAGCACGAACGCGATCAACGAGCAATTTCCAACTTGTCAGGTCGGGCGCGTGGTGATCGAGGCACAGAACTCTGCACACATAATCATCGAGCCCTTCATCATGAAGGACAAGTGGGATCTCATAGAGAGTCTCTGCATCAACCGCTGACACGATGCCCTCTTCGGGCACATCACAAAGCTGGCTGATCTTTTCTTTGAGGCGCGTCGGAATAGGCCGATCGGACCTGCAGACAATCGCGTCGGGTTGAATTCCTCGGCTACGCAACTCCGTCACCGAGTGCTGAGTTGGCTTTGTTTTCTGCTCGCCAGACGGCCCGATGAACGGCACGAGCGTGACGTGAATATAAAAGACATTGTCTCGCCCGACATCCTTTCGAAACTGCCGAATAGCCTCGAGAAATGGCAAGATCTCGATGTCTCCTACGGTGCCGCCGACCTCAGTGATTACGACATCGACATCTTCGAGAGCGAGCGACAGGATCCGCTCCTTGATCTCATTCGTGATGTGTGGGATGACCTGCACAGTCTCACCGAGATACGCGCCGTGTCGTTCCTTGGCGAGAACCGCCTGATAGATCGATCCGGTCGTCGCGTTCGACTTGCGGTTGAGTGGTACGTCAATGAAACGTTCGTAGTGACCAAGATCGAGATCAGTTTCGCCGCCGTCGTCAGTGACAAACACCTCGCCGTGTTGAAACGGATTCATCGTGCCGGGGTCGACGTTGATGTACGGGTCTAATTTCTGCATGGTTACGCGCAGACCGCGCGCCTTGAGCAACCGGCCTAACGAAGAAGCCGTAAGCCCCTTGCCGAGACTCGATGCAACTCCACCCGTTACAAAGATGTGCTTAGTCAAACCCAACCTCCGTATCACCGCGCGGTCCAGCGAGAACGCCGAATCGTGCTTCCCGGTCCCACTCACGCGCCCCGCTCAACTACAACCGAGCCGCGCTATGTGCCTTCGGGAGAGCGACGGTACCATGCTCTCCAGCGCGCGTCGGCCATCCGGGTCGGGGCATACGGTTCAGTCTGGAGCCGCGTGACAACGATCACACCGGCTGCACTAGTCCACACACGCCAGCGCTGGATTGACGCTGGCCTTCTTGGGCTCGCAGCAATCTTGGTCCGTATCCCCGCTCTCCTTGCTCCCACCAACCTCGGCTACGACGATGGCGGGTACGGGCTCGCCGCGATCGCAATGCGCCAAGGGTTCGATCCGTTCCGCGACATCTTCTCGCCACAGGGACCCCTGTTCCTGCCCTTGGTGCATGTTGCTGATCTCGCGGGATTCGAAGCGATCGATGCTCCGCGGTTGATCGGTTTGGTCGCAGGCGCAATGGTAACTATCGCCGTTTACTTTGCCGCACGCGAATTAATGGACCGACCCCGCGCTCTGCTGGCTGGCGCATTGACGGCTTTCAGCGGTGTACTCCTTTGGACGACCGGTCCATTGACTGGCGACGGATCGGCAGCCGCTTTTGCGACAGGGGCGGTAGCAGTAGCCCTCGCCTATCGCCGCGCTCCCTCGACAATGAAGGCGATCGCGATCACCCTCCTCGCGGGTTGCGCTTTATCGATCAAAAGCCTTCTCGTTGGACCAGCTCTGCTTATCGCTTGGTTACTCGTTATCAACGGCAAGCGATGGAAACATGCCGTCATGGTGCCGTTCGGTGCCGTCGCGACCGTCGCACTGTTCTCGCTGCCATGGGGAATCGGCAATGTATTTAACGACTACATCGCGTACCACTTAGACAAGACCGCTGACCGTAAGCCACTTGCAAACCTCGACAAACTCATCACCACATTTGCGAGTCGTGACACCGTCATGGTCGCGCTCGCATTAATCGGCTTCGGGTGCGCGCTATGGCAGTGGAACAGAACCGGGCGAATACGGGTCGCTGCTCGCGGCACGCGCCTAGACCGTTGCTTAAATGGGACACGGGTTTTGTGGTGGTGGGCCGGAATTGTGTTCGTGATCCTCGTGATGCAGGACCCGATGTTTCGAAACCATCTCACTGCTCTCGTCGCGCCGCTAGCGCTCTTGACTGCTCGGTACCGACCTTCATGGCGCGTGGTCGTCGTGACGGTTGTTATCGCGTTGCCATTTCAGGTCATGGAATTACGCCCGCTACTCGTACCGGGCGGTTACTCGCAAGATGACGCACGCGTTGTCGAAGCTATTAGCGCACTTCCTGCTAATGCTTGGGTCCTCTCTGACGAGCCGGGACTCGTATGGCGCGCTCGCCGCGCGACGGATCCGTTCTATGTGGACGCATCGATACTGCGCATCCATTCAAACGTCGAAGCGATCAAGATCACAGAAGATCGACTCGTGGAGTCCGCAGAGAATCCCAGGGTATGCGCAGTTGTTATCGGCTCGAAGGTGCGATTTGGAAGCTTCGAAGGGTTGCCGAGGCGTTTAGAGGAAATCGGATACTCGCAAAGCAGCGCTTCGCCGACGCTTTACACACGCAAATCTTGCTCCCCGCCGCCCTAACCAGCATTCTCGGCACGTTCCGGGCCCTATAAGGGCCCGGAACGTGCCGAGAACCCTCTTCCTAGGCGGTCGAACCAGCGCAGTGGCGCCACCGCCTCGATAACTTTCGAAAACGACACAAATTCCGATACCAGGTTGAGTACAACGAGGGCGATCAGAATCACGTTGCGTGCGGTTCGGCTGCACTCCAACACAGCCGCCACCCCGAGCACGCCACCAAGCAAGTTGGCTCCCGTATCTCCAAGCATCGTTCGCTCGCGCAGATCTTCTGGCAATAAACCCGTTGCCGCTCCCATCACCGGAGCCAACGCCACCCCAACGGCGCTCACCCCCGCGACAAACGCAAGCGGTAGATATGCAAGCAACGAGAACTTGAGCAACCGCCCGGGCGCGCGATCGAGAAGGTTTCCCAAGTTCGCTGCCAATGCGATCAGCAGGGCATCGGCAACCAGCCGTTCTCCCGTAACAAACCCGACTTCCGCGGAGAGGACCAACGCGATCGCAGCGCCGCCGATGAGTTTGAGCATCCCGGAAGTAAGGCGACCGTGGAACAAAGCAACTATGTGTCCTCGAAACCCGCGATCTTCACTCCCGAGCATGTCATCGACAAATCCGAGGAAACCGAATCCGAGTACGGCCAGCAATATCAACGGGCGCGCTGGATTAAGACCTGGTGGATCGCCGATCTCAAAAGCGCCGAGCATGGAACGCCCTGCCTCGACTAACAGGGCCGCCATAACGATGAAGAGTCCACATGCAGTCGCGATTGCCGCGCCGCGATAATTGACCCTTGCCAACACTGGCAATTGCAACATTTCGCGACCAGCGACCAGCACGAAACGAAGCGCCAGGAAACCGACGATAAAACCGACCACAACGGCCATGGAGACAGTCTTACCGGTTCACAGAATCAAGAAGCGGATCACTAACGCACAATCGGCGTCGTAACCAACTTCGGAAGTGGCGACGTCGCGCTTGCTCCATAGCCGTAGTGGCCCACCAGCGAACGAACTACGTCCGCCATGGCCAGCACAACGCCCACGCGACCTTCGGTTATTTCCAAGTCATCCACGGTCGAAACGCGGTCAACAAGATCGGGGTCTTTGAGGATTGGCTGAAGCCATTCACCGCGGCCTGCTCCCCCTTCGAGCGGCTCCCAAACCTCTCCAATGACAGAAGGCAACAAGGCCCGAACGAACGATGCCGCGAGGCTGCGGTTGAACGCGGTCGCCTCGATAACCGAACCTGATCCGCCAACGCCTAGTGCAAGCGGCGTCGGTCCCGGGTAACGGGCAATAGCAACTTCACTTACGCCAGCTGTCGGCGAGAGCGTCACGAAGCCAGCATCTCTCAACTCCGCCAGCGGGTCGACGCCAGCCACAGGTGGGCCGGTTGCAATCCGTGCCGCTAAAAGGTCGAGGCCGGCCACACGAAGTGCTCGTCCGGACGTGTCGCTCTTGGTGATCACGCGCAATGCCGCAACTTGATCTCCATCCGCCAAGTTCCATGCTTCTTCGAGCCACAGGACTCCATCGACCAGCGCTCCGGAGCCGCGGATCGTCTCGACCTGTGCGGAAACAGCTTCCTCGTTGATGCCGCGCATCGCGACCAACGCAATATGGCGCCCTGGCAATGCGTTGCGAGTTGCGAACGGCCCAACATCGATCACGTATTCATTTAGTCGCCCCACCTCTTTCCTCAAACCTTCGTTTTCGATGCGTTGTGCATCGGCGTTCGTCTCGACCACGTCTATTCGGCTTCGCAAACCATCAACGATCGCGCGGTCGACCACTGTCGAGCCGAAGATCACTCCAAGAGCGAGCGCGAGGAAGATGCCGATAAGAGAAACAATGTGGAAACGGAAGTTGATCATGGATGATGGGCTTTCGGTTACTGCCGACTCAACGTGTACCAAAGATCTTCGAGCGTGACACGTATCCCGTCTAGAAACACGTGCATCGGTTCGCTCACGACCGTTACGACAATCATCGCGAATAGCGCTGCCACAACAAGCGCAATCAAGTCGCGGCGCCGGACACGCCCTTCGTACAAGCGGTTTACGCCCTTGGCGTCGACGAGTACTGGGCCTAGTCGCAGTCGTGTCAGGAATGTGGAAGCCATCCCACGCCGCCCCTTATCGAGCATTTCGACCATCGTCGCGTGCGTCCCTACCGCAACAATAAGAGGCGATCCCGACTCATACGCAAGCAACATCGCTACATCTTCGCTCATGCCATCTGCAACGAATTCCTGATAGTCAGATCCAGCGCGCAACCCCCACGCTTCAAGGTTCTCGCGGCCCGGTGCGCGACCATCCAGGTGGACGTGATGAACCAGGTCCGCACCACAACGGAGCGCTCGCTCCGAGAGGGAGTCGAAATCGCCGAGAATGATGTCTGGCTTAAACCCGAGGTCCAATAGCGCGTCAGCTCCGCCATCTACGCCGATCAAGACTGGTACGTACTCCCTGATGTAGGGCTTCAGTGCAGCGAGATCTTTCTGGTAGTCATGTCCTCGGACTACCACCAATGCGTGTCGGCCATCGAAAGACGTCTTCAATACCGGTATGTCGAGGGGGTCAAACATGACACGCGCTTCACTCTGAATGTATTCGAGGGTGTTCGCTGCGAATCGCTCTAGCTCGAATCCAATGTTGGCTCGCGCCCTCTCCATTTCTTCGAGTATCCGCGCCTCCTCTAGGGGGGCTCCAGAGGCAAGCAGTTCGGTACCGCGCCAAACTTCTCCACCGACCACCCGCAGTTCATCACCCTCCGAAACCTTTTCGAGAAGGTCGCCTCCGAGTCCGTCGATCAAAAGCGCGCCACCGCGCACTACGCGGATTGGTCCACCGTTCGGATACCTGCCGGTAATTGACGCACTCGCATTCAACACGGCAACGACCCCTGCCGCTACTAGAGCATCTGCAGCAACGCGGTCGAGATCCGGATGATCAATAATGGCGATCTCTCCGGGTTTCAGTCGCTTCACTAGATCCTTCGTTCTGCGGTCTACACGTGCATTGCCTGAGATCTCGCTGCCGACCTTGGTTTTCTGCGATTTTCCCTTCATCGGCTTCATGAACTCGACCCCAAGTTGGCCAAGAGTTCTTCTGCATGCAAACGAGCTTGTTGAGAATTATCAGCGCCAGACAACATGCGAGACAATTCGGCAACCCTGTCGCCATCGCTCACTGCGCGCGCGGATGCGATCGTCCGGCCTTTACGCGTCTCTTTGGTGACAACGACCTGAGAGTCGGCACCGGCCGCGACCTGAGCAAGATGTGTCACGCAGAGCACCTGCGCACCCCTAGCGAGCGCGGATAATTCGCGACCTACCGCTACTCCTGCCTCACCGCCGATGCCAGCATCCACTTCGTCGAATACAAACAATGGAGCAGAAGGCGCTGACCTAGATGCTTCAATTTCGAATCGTTCGCTCAATGCAACGCGCAAGCCGAGCATCGTGCGTGAGAGTTCTCCACCGGAGGCGACTTTACTGAGAGGCGCCTCGGGTTCACCAACATTGGCTGACAGCATAAAAGTGACCTTGTCGCCGCCGTATTCACCTAACTCAGCCCGCTCCACATTGATAGTTAAACGCGCTCCTGACATCGCTAGCCGTCGGAGTCGTTCCTCAACCGCTGCAGCAAACTCGCCAGCCGCGCTAACGCGTGCTTCGTGCAGTCTTGCGGCAGCTACCTCCACCAAAGCGACGGATTCCGCGCGGGCCAGTTGAACCTCGGCAGCGCGTGCCTCGTAAGACACCAACTCGGATAATCGGGCAGCGGTTTCTGTACGGAACTCGATGACCTCGTGAAGATCGGAACCGTATTTTCGACAAAGATCATGAAGCAGTCGGCGACGGTTCCTCACCGCGTCGAGCCGCGCGGGGTCCTCGACTACTTCCTCCGTGGCGGCACGTAAGTCGCTCGCAAGATCCGCTAGTTCAGCTTGCGTCGAACGTAAACGCGACTCGAGGACCGACATGCCAGGACGGCCCGCTAGCGCCGCAGCCGCAACGCCGGCTGCATCCTGGGCGGTGCTCTCCACCGCGTCGTATGCAATCGCCAGTCCCTCTCTAATTGCAACTGCATCAGCGAGACGCGATTCTTCGTCACTTAGTGAACCGTCTTCGTCAGGTGACCCGACAGCCGCAGCATCGATTTCCGCGACTTGAAACTCGCAAAGCGCAATCTCACGAGCGCGCAGCCGGTCGTCGCCTCCGAGCGCATTTAGGGCGTCATCGGCAGCACGAACAGCAGTGCGCGCAGCCGTAAACATGGCGAAAGACTCATACGCCGGAGCACCGGCAAATGCATCTAACGCATCTCGCTGCGCCGCAGGCGATAGCAAGGATTGATGGGAATGCTGTCCGTGAAGGTCAATGAGTCGCATGGCGAGTTCGTTGAGTTCTCCTGCTGTTACCAACCGCCCGTCTATGTACGCTCGGCTTCGACCATCGGCAGGGATCACACGGCTCAATACGGTCTCAGAGCCGGTATCCGGGTGGTCGAACCGCCCTTCAACCCGCGCTTCAGATTCGCCATCCCGAACAAGACCTGGATCTGCACGCGCTCCTGCGAGAAGTTCAAGCGCCTCGACGATAAGCGTTTTACCCGCGCCAGTCTCTCCGGTAACGACCGTAAGCCCACTCGCAAACTCAAGTACAAGTTCGTCGACTATGCCGAGTCCAGCTATGCGCAATTCCAACAGCATGCGACTATCGCTCCGTCAACCCAAACTTGGTCTTCAATATCTGATGAAAGTCACGGGGGCCGAACATGACGATCCGCGCGGGCGTCGGCCCCGCCTTGCAGACCACCTGAGCGCCAGGTTCCAATTCTCCCACCTCGCGACCATCGAGAGTCAGTAAAACGCTGCGTTCACCTTTGACCGTGAGCATCAACTCTTCGTCGCCGTCAAGAACTAGCGAACGGTCGAAAAACATGTGAGGTGACACCGGCGTAAGCAGAATGCAACGGAGCAGCGGTGACACGACCGGGCCGCGAGCGGAGAACGAATACGCCGTCGAACCCGTTGGCGTTGCAACGATGACGCCGTCAGCCGCATACGAAGTGAAAAATGCTCCGTTGATCGCAACGTCGAGACGAACAAGCCTTCCGCGAGCGAGCTTTTCGAGCACCGCGTCGTTCAGGGCCGAGTGACTTCCTGCGGCTGGTCCAGCTGAGGTGACCCGCACGTCGAGGACTGTCCTTTCGCCAACTGAGTAGTCAGACGCGACAAGTCTCTCTAGGGCTTCGATGAGCGACGAGGGTTCGACCTCGGTGAGATAGCCCATCTGTCCTACGTTCACGCCAAGAACCGGGACGCCGCTAGCGACGACGAGATCCACCGCGTACAACATCGTGCCGTCGCCGCCTATTGCAAGCGCGAGATCCAGATCCGATGCGAATTGATCCAATCCGACTGCGAACTCATCTAAGCCTGTAGCGTCGGGCACCGGAACCCGAACAGTGACTCCGTGTGCGATTAACCAATCTGCTGCTTCGCGTGCAAGGGCGCGCGCGATGGGCTTGTCGCGGTGAGGCACCAATCCAACGGCGCGGATCGCGTTCACGCGTGCGCCCCCGCTACCACAAGGTGCCGTCGTTCATCCGATACCAAAATCCCATCCTTGCGCGCAAGGGCAAGAAATTCAATATTGCCTTCGGCGCCGCGAAGCGGAGACTCAAAAACATCCGTGACGAATATCCCAGACTCAGCAACTCCTGTAATCACTTCGTCGAGTACGGCGCGATGCACAATCGGGTCGCGGACAACTCCACCTCGCGGCACGCGGGCACGCCCAGCCTCGAACTGTGGTTTTACCAACAACACGAGAGTCGCTTCGGGAGTACTGAGGGCGGCAAGGGCAGGGGCAACGACTTTAAGAGAGATGAACGACAAGTCTGCAACCAAGATCGGAACTGCACCCCCTTCGACTGAGTCAAGAAAACGGATATTGGTTCGTTCGATGACGGTTACCCGGGAATCGTTTCGCAAACGCCAATCAATCTGACCGCGGCCTACATCGATGGCCAACACGTGTTCCGCCCCGCGTTGCAGCAAACAGTCAGTAAAGCCGCCGGTTGATGCTCCAGCGTCCAATGCCCTCAAGCCCTTGACGTCGATGTCGAAATAATCGAGTGCGGCGTTCAGTTTCTCGCCGCCACGCGACACGAAGCGCGTTTCCGGCGGGCCAATATCAATGGGCTCGTTCTGATCAACCTGCCTGGAAGCAGTGCGGGTTGGCGCTCCGCCGACCGTTACGTGACCGCCTTCGATTGCCTCGACAGCGCGAGCTCGGCTCCGAACTAAACCGCGCCTGACTAACTCGGTGTCGAGCCGTCTACGCATAGACGTTCGCAGTTACAGAGCCTGAGCGGCTTGGACGCCGTTGCTCGCAGGCTCCTCTGCGGACTTTTTGGCTGGCTTTTCAGTTGACTTCTTCGACGGTGCAGTAGAACGCGCCTTACCCTTCGAAGCCTTAGCGCCGGTCGCTGCCTTTTTCGCGGACTTGGCTGCCTTCTTTTCGATACGCACTTCAAGCCGGTCGAGATCTTCCTTCGTCGCAATGCCGAGAGTGGTGACCTGCCGCTGGACTTCCCTGCGAACCGCATCAAGCAACTCGTCCGTACGGCGTCTGCTCTCGATGACGAGGTCATCAACGAATGACTGCACTTGACTCTGGGCAAGGAGGCCGGATGACACAAGCTCTTGGGCGCGGCGGCGCGCTTCGGTGCTGCTCATCGCGACGAACTGTGCTCCGGCATCAATGAACTTAGAAAAATCCGGAGCCGATGGCATTGAAACACTCCTCACTTGGGTCCGGGCAGGCTACCGCCTTAACGGCCTAGCCTTCCGAAACTAGTTAGTGAAGCCAAGAATTCCCATGAGGCCTGGCAGCAGATCCGCAAGATCAGTACCCACTAGTGCGGGCGGCGGCTCCGGAATCGGCTCATGCGGGTCGTTGCCACCGATCCCGCTCAATACAAGCGCGAACGGCCAATCGAGTGCTATTGCCATTGCTCCATCGGTCGACGGCCGATCGCCGACGATCACTCCGGTGGGGCCAAGACGCGAACGCACTAACGCCGCCATAGCGGGGTGTGGTTTTCCCGCGATCTCTGCGGATTGACCGGACGCTGTGGCTACGGCCGCGACAATCGAGCCAGCCCCTGGTTGTACGCCGGTCGCCGTCGGATACGTAGGGTCATCATTCGACGCGATGAATCGAGCCCCAGCCCGCACGGCAGCAGAGGCGCGATCAAGCCCGTCGAAGTCAAAGTGCCGATGCCATCCAACGACTACGGCTTCGGCTGGTCCCTCCGAAACAACTTCGTAACCAGCCATTTCGAGAGCTTCGACAACCCCGGCGCCAGCGCATGCGAGGATCCGTGCCCCGTTACTCACGGATTCTGCAAGCAACGCCACCGCCGACTGCGCGCTCGTAATCACGCTTGCTGGATCAGTTTGGATCCCGACTTCAGCGAGCCTCGATACAACTCCAGCAACAGTCTTGGAAGAGTTGTTAGTAAGGAACGCGACACGCGCACCCGCGTTCTGCAACGCATGAATCGTTTCCGCTGATCCGGCTATGGGCTCCTCTCCCCGCCAGATCACTCCATCGAGGTCACAAGCAATTACTGGCGTGTTCAAGTAGACCCCTTGTTAGTGATTGGCACTCCATACCGTGCCACAATCGCAAGACGCGAGTTCATTTGCGTAGCTTGCTCGCAAAGTTGCGGAGCGCGCATTGCCGTAGCGAAACACGACCCAACCGAGGATCAACCGTACCGTGCCCGACTTCCTCCCGTTCGCGGGATTGCGATACAGAGATGGCGAAGACCTCAACCCCCTGTGCGCTCCGCCTTACGACGTCATCGATATCGATGAACGAGAGGCTCTTGCCTCGCGGTCACCACATAATGCCGTACGGCTGATACTTCCCACGGGCGACGATCCGTATGCAAATGCAGCGCGAGATTTGACCGACTGGCAAGCGAACGGGCTGCTCGCGCGTGACCCGACACCCCGGTTCTACGGGTACCGCATGCACTACTCGGACGAGAACGGAGGGTCGCGTATTACCACCGGCGTAATCGGCGCACTCGTGCTTCCCCGCGCAGCCGGTGAAGGTGACGTGCTTCCGCATGAGCGCACATTGCCGAAAGCCAAGAGTGATCGTCTCGCATTACTGCGTGCTACCCGAGCGAATCTTGATCCAATTTGGGGGTTGACCGCCAGCAACGGGCTGGCAGAACCGCTCGCCAACGCAACCGACCTTAAAACATGCGTCGACGAAGATGGCGTACACCATGTGATTTCTGCGATCGATGACAGCTCCGCGATCGACCTTGTGCGCTCGATAGTCGGAAGCGCTCCACTTGTTTTGGCTGACGGGCATCACCGGTTTGAAACAGCGATCGCCTACAGGGACGAACGAGCACAGGCAGGCAGCTCGGTGAAAGGCGACGAGGCAGTGATGTGTCTTGTAGTCGAACTCGATGAACGCGAACTCTGGGTGCAACCGATCCATCGACTCTTTACTGGCACGCCTCCGGCCGACGAGTTAAGGGACCGACTGCGCCCCTCGTTCACGATTGTCGAAGCTGGACGCAACGATGCTGAATCCATACAGGCACTGGAACGTTCAATCCAAGATGGCAACAGCGTTGGACTCGTAGAGCGCGACCGAATTGCACGCCTGATACCCGTTGCCAACGAACTTTCATCCGTACAGGCCAAACTGGATCCCGCGGTCCGAGACGTGCCATCTGCTTGGTTCGAAGGACTAACGGCCACCGTATTCGAGGGCGCCCAACCCGCTTATCAAAATGATGCGCAAACAGTTGCCACCCACGTCAACAGCGGCGGGGCAGACACTGCCATCTTGCTGCCGCCTGTCACCGTCGAACAGATTCGCACTGCTGCGTTAGCGCGCGTTCGCATGCCGCAAAAGACATCCTTTTTCGCACCAAAACCAAGAACCGGAATGGTATTTCGCAGCAACACCGGTCAATAGGCCAGTCAAAAGACTGCGACCGGACTCACGCCAGGGTTGGTGCCGTCGCTACCGGATCTAGACGACGTCCCAGACCGCGCCGCTCTCGATCAGTTCGCGTAAGTGGCCTGGGCCGCGACGTTCCTGAGCTGCCGTCAACTGGTCCTGCACTTGACTTTCGTATGTAGGGCGATCGATTGCGCGCAGCACGCCCATCGGAGTTGGGCTGACAGGTTGCTCCGCGAGCCGCGACAAGGCGAACGCCGTGCTCGGGTCATAACGGTGCTCGTCGTGAACGAGCAGCGCTGCCTCCCCCACCTCTGCAACCGAAACAATCTCGGCCTCGCCAAATTGATTTAGGCGCACGCCAAATTCATTTTCGGCGCCGAAACGAATCGGTTCCCCATGGCGAAGTTCAATCAGCATCTCCGCGCGCTTGTCCTTCGCTGTTACTCCATCGAATGCGCCGTCGTTGAACACGTTGCAGTTCTGATAGATCTCGACAAATGCTGCACCGCGGTGTTCGTGGGCACGCCTGAACACTTCTTGCATGTGCTTACGGTCCATGTCGTGCGTGCGCGCGACGAAGGTGGCTTCGGAACCAATCGCCAGGGAGCATGGATTGAACGGGTAATCGAGGGAGCCGAAGGGTGAACTCTTGGTTACCTTGCCCACTTCGCTCGTCGGCGAGTACTGCCCCTTGGTGAGTCCGTAGATCTGATTGTTGAATAGCAAGATCGTCATGTTCACATTGCGCCGCAAGGCGTGGATGAAATGGTTGCCGCCGATCGAAAGCGCGTCACCATCGCCTGTGATCACCCACACATCGAGGTCTGGGCGCGCAACTGCGACTCCGGTAGCCACCGCTGGTGCACGCCCGTGGATGCTGTGTATCCCGTATGTATTCATGTAGTACGGGAACCGACTTGCACATCCGATGCCGCTGACAAACACCTGGTTCTCGGGTTTGATATTGAGCTCTGGCATGAGTAACTGCACGGCCGTCAAGACTGAGTAGTCGCCGCATCCGGGACACCAGCGAACTTCTTGGTCCGAGGTAAAATCCTTACGGGTGAGCGTCACCGCGTTGGCGTCACTTTGGTTACTGGCGTCAGACATCAAGCATCTCCATCATTTTCGCTTCGATCTCCGCAGATAGGAACGGCAGCCCCTGCACCTTATTGATGCTCTTCGCATCGACGAGATATTCAGCCCGCAAGAGACGGGACAACTGTCCGAGATTCAATTCGGGAACAAGCACTCGGTCGTACCGAGACAGGATCTCTCCGAGGTTGAGCGGGAAAGGATTCACGTGCATTAATTGTGCCGTTGCAACCTCGTGCCCTCGCGCTCGCACACGGCGCGCACCCGCCTGGATCGCTCCATGGGTGCTTCCCCAACCGACTACGAGGAGACGCGCATTCCCGTCGGGGTCATCGACTTCGACTGGCGCTATATCTGCGGCGATGCGAGCGATCTTTTCTGCGCGCAGACGTGTCATGAGTTCATGATTCGCTGGCTCGTAGTTGACGTTGCCAGTTCCGTCTTCCTTCTCAATGCCGCCGATCCTGTGCATGAGTCCTGGCGTGCCGGGGATAGCCCACGGCCTTGCAAGCGTGACCTCGTCACGCACATAGGGCCAGAACTCAACGGAACCATCCGGGTTTAGATGATTCGGCTCAGTTGTGAACGGAATCGAGATGTCTTCTAGTGCGTCGACATCGGGGAACAGCCAGGGTTCTGAACCGTTCGCAAGGTATCCATCCGTCAGCACGATCACAGGAGTGCGGTACTTGATGGCGATACGGGCACCTTCAAACGTGGCGTCAAAACATTCGCTCGGCGTTCGCGCTGACACGATCGGCAACGGCGCCTCGCCATGCCTCCCATACATAGCAAGCATGAGATCGGCCTGTTCAGTTTTTGTCGGCAGCCCCGTAGATGGACCGCCGCGCTGAACATCGATCAAGATCAGGGGCAATTCCATACTCACTGCGAGCCCTAGGGCTTCGGCTTTGAGATCGACTCCGGGGCCACTGGTTGCAGTGACGCCAAGGTGCCCAGCGAATGCTCCGCCGATAGCGATCCCTATCGCAGAAATCTCGTCTTCAGCCTGCACCGTCCGAATGCCAAAGTTCTTGTGCTTAGAAAGTTCATGGAGGATGTCCGACGCTGGAGTGATCGGATAGGAGGCGTACAACAATGGCAACTTCGCCTGCTGTCCTGCTGCGATCAATCCATACGCGGTCGCTGCATTGCCCGTTATGTTGCGATAACGACCCGGCGGCAGTTTGGCCGGTTGTACTTCGTATGCATGTTCGAACAATTCGGCTGTTTCTCCGAAGTGATATCCGGCTTTGAACGCGCACAAGTTGGCATCGTGAACGATCTGGGATTTGCCGAATCGCTCAGCGATCCACTTGTAGACCGGTTCAACCGGACGCGTGTACATCCAACTTATGAGCCCCAATGCGAAGAAGTTTTTGGAGCGCTGCGCGTCGCGCGGCTTGGCCCCCGTGTCCTTCGCTGCTTCTAGAGTCAACGATGTCATCGGAACTGGATACACGCGAAACGCGTCGAGCGAGCCGTCCTCGAGCGGGTTTGCCTCGTAACCCGCTTTATCGAGGTTGCGCGGTTCGAACGCATCGATGTTAGCGATAATCGCCGATCCGGGTGCCAGGTCCGCGATGTTGGCCTTCAATGCGGCAGGGTTCATCGCGACCAGCAGATTCGGAATATCACCGGGCGTGACAATGTCGTAATCCGCGATGTGTACCTGAAATGAAGACACACCGGCGATTGTTCCGGCAGGCGCGCGAATCTCGGCCGGATAGTTAGGAAGGGTCGCCAGGTCATTTCCGAATGCGGCGCTGACGTCGGTGAAGCGGTCTCCGACCAATTGCATTCCATCGCCTGAGTCCCCTGCAAAGCGAATAACGACCCGATCAAGGGACTTAGGGGACCCGTTTGTCTCCGATATTTCGGTCACGTGATCTCGAAACTCCTCGCGAATCGCTGGCGTTGGGAAGATTCTACCGACGCCCCCCTCGCGTTCTGGGACCGGGGCTCGGCTATCTTGCCGACCAGCACCTCGATGTCATTTACCTACTGGGAGCAAAGACATGCCACTCGGCTACGACCGCAAGTTGTTTATCTTGGCCTTCGACCATAGAGGCTCTTTCCAGAAGAAGATGTTTGGGATACCTGGAGACCCGACAGTCGAAGAATCCGCTCGGATTATCGATGCCAAGGCTGTGATCTTCGACGGCTTCACGCTCGCGCAGACCGAAGGTGCTCCAGCTGGCGAGGCAGGGATGCTGGTAGACGAACAGTTCGGAACAGAGGTCGCGCGCAAGGGGCTCGCTAACGGCTGGACGGTCGCTATGCCCGTCGAAAAGTCGGGGCTCGACTATTTCGATTTTGAATACGGCGACGACTTCGGCAACCACATCGAAGATTTCAATCCGACGTTCAACAAGATCTTGGTGCGCTACAACACCGAAGGCAACGCGTCAGACAACGCTAAGTCGCTCGCTGGTCTGAAGCGACTGTCGGATTGGTTGCACGCCAACGACCGCAAATTCCTGTTGGAACTACTTGTCCCCGGAGAGCCTCACCAGATCGAGGCAGCCGGCGGAGAAGAGCAGTACGACTCGGTTGCAAGGCCTGGGTGTATGCAGGCCGCGATAGCCGCTATGCAAGATTTCGGCATCGAAGCCGATATTTGGAAGATTGAAGGAATCGATTCGCGCGATGACTGCGAGATGATCTCCGAACAGACACGGACCGGTGGCAGAGATGGTGTCGGTTGCGTAGTGCTCGGCCGCGGGGCCGATGATGCGAAGGTCGACCACTGGTTGCGTATGGGCTCCGGTGTACCCGGGTACCTCGGCTTCGCCATTGGGCGCAGCATCTGGTGGGATCAACTGAAGGG
>SHUZ01000137.1 GCA_009694415.1 Acidimicrobiia bacterium | reverse complement strand
CGCGCACCGCAATAGCGGCAGCCAGAAGTATCGGAAACGTAAGAACGAGTAGAGCGCAGCCGCCGATGATGTCTATGGCGCGTTTGGCGGCGTCGGAAATTCGCGTCGTTTCCGCGGGAAGTGGCATGCATGAAACAAGCGGTGCCGGCCTACCCACTTCGGGCATTGCCTCGAACGTGATGACATCACTTTGAGCGTTCATCACCACGCCATATCCTCCCCCGTCGTCCGAGTTAATCCGGATTGCCTAAGGGACACGGTAGACCCGACCACGCACAGCGTCAAGGGGTATCTTCGGCCGCGTCCAACATCTAGCTAGACAGGTTCACGGCTGGAGCAACTTCGATAGTCGACGCCCTGCGATATAGAGCCCAACTCCACCCATAACGAGCAGATACGAGGCATTCAATAGAAGTCCCGGATGAATATCTCCAAGGATCAGGGAGCGTTCCAATACGACACCTTGGTAAAGCGGGCTAAGGCTAACGGCCACTTGGAGGCCTGCCGGATACTCAGAGATCGGGAAAAAGGTTGCCGAGAATAGGAACAGGGGCACCAAAACGATTCCGATGTAGTCGAAGTCGACGGATGAGCGCATCCAGGTCGTAGCTGCCATCCCGGCGCCAGCGAAAGCGAACCCAATCAACATGGCCGCCGGGACCGCCAAGACCCCCCATAACGATTGAACAAGTCCGAAGCCAACGAGCACCACGAAAAACGCTACGGAATAGATCGTGCACCGGAGTAATGCCCAGACGAGTTCGCCAACCGCGATGTCAGGTGGCGCGATTGGCGTGGCGAGCATTGCATCGAAACTTTTGGAGTACTTGAACTTGGAAAAGAAACTGAAGGTTGTGTCGAAGACGGCTTCGTTCATTGCCGATACCGCGAGCATCGCGGGAGCGACAAACATCTCATACGAGATGGCCTCGCCACCAACCTCGACACTGCCGACTAGGTGACCGACGCCAACACCGATGGACAACAAGAAGAGCAGAGGTTCAACGAATCCCGAAAGGTAGATGAGCAAGTTGCGGCGGTAAGCCGTCACATCGCGCTCGACCACGTGGAGGAACAGTGAACTCATGGCGCCAACTTCTGCGCGAATGTGCGGGTACCCCAAAACCGTGCGCACAACACGACTCCGGCAAGAACAGCTACATGCACTAAGTCGATCAGTGCGAGTGTCCCAGTAGTGGACGCGCGACAAAGTTCGACTCCATGCCAGAGCGGTGATACCCATGCCAGAGTTTGGAGACCGTCTGGAAGTTGGCTCACCGGGAAGAAGGTTCCCGACAGTAGGAATAACGGCATGATGACGAGGCTCATGATTACCCTGAATCGCAAGTCTGTCTCTTGCGTCGCCGCATAGGCGCTCAGCACCGCTGCGAACGCTGCGGCAGTTAGAGCTGCCGATGGAACTGCGACGACTCCCCACATTGACGGAACCGCACCAAGCGCGGCTGCTACCGCGAGGAAAACGATCGCTCCCATGCCCGCTCGCAGCGATGTCCAGATAACTGTTCCCGTGTACACGTCGCGCGGAGCAATCGGCGTGGCGACCATTGCGTGGAATACGCGCAACCATTTCGTTCCTGCCATGATCGGCCAGAGTGAATCTCCGGCGGCGGCCATCATCGCTGCGGCCGCCATAAGACCAGGCGCAACGAACACGACGTACGGCAAGCCATTGACATCGCCTTGGTTTTGCGTGATCAAGGCGCCAAGGCCAAAACCGAGCGCACCTAGGTAGAGGAGCGGGTTGAGCACGTAAGCGAAGAGCGTGCCGCGCCAGAAACTCTTGAATACGTAAGCCTGATGTTCGACGACTCGCAACGCCGGAGAGGCAGCCATCACTCGTCCAAACTGCGGCCGGTGAGCTTGAGGAAGACATCCTCCAACGTGCTTCGCCGCACGAGTAACGACTCTGGGTGGAGACCGACTGCGCTCAGTCGCTCGACGTCAGCATCGCCGTTATTCGAATAAATCAGAACACGGCCAGCGAGCACCTCGCGACGTTGTCCGATATTTTCGAGTCGCGACACGGCGAGTTGTTGTTCATGTTCGTCGATGAAACGCAATTCGACTACATCACGTGTTGAATGTTGATCGATCAACGAACGCGGTGAACCCTCTGCGACGATGCGGCCTTCATCCATGATGACGAGTCGATCACAAAGTTGTTGTGCTTCGTCCATGTAGTGAGTAGTTAGGACCAAGGTCGCGCCATCGCGCTTGAGTCGGTAAAGGCGCTCCCACACCAGGTGGCGCGCCTGCGGGTCAAGACCGGTTGTCGGTTCATCAAGCAAGATGAGTTCAGGTTGGTTCACCAATGCGCGGGCGATCATGAGTCGGCGACGCATTCCGCCAGAGAGCACATCCACGCGGTCATTGCTGCGATCGGCGAGTTGAACAAAATCGAGCAGTTCGTCGGCGCGTTTCTTTGTTTGCGCTCGGTCGAGGCCGAAGTAACGGCCGTAGATCACGATGTTGTCGGCGACGGTTAGGTCAAGGTCGAGTGTGTCTTCTTGGGGGACGACTCCGAGCCGGGCACGTATTGCTGCGCCTTCGTTCGCAGGGTCCATGCCGAGCACGGTTAGTTGCCCAGCATCGCGCTCGGATATGCAGCCGATCATGCGCATCGTCGAGGTTTTACCTGCGCCATTAGGACCTAGAAATCCGAAGGACTCCCCCCGTTCGACCCGAACTGATATGTGATCCACCGCCGTGAAGTCGGCGAACTGCTTCGTCAAGCCGGTGGCGGCGATCATGGCATCGCGCTGCATGGCCGAGGAACCTATATGGGAACGCTCACTTCCTTCTACTGCAGTCAGTAGTGTCCGTAGTGACTCAGGACCCGAAGCTGTTTTTACGGTTTCAGATTTCCTGGCTGACTAGGAGGAATGCACATGGGCGACAAGTCTCCAAAGAAACCGAGTGGCAAGAAACCGGGTAAATCGCTCAAGGAGAAGCGGGCACAGAAGAATGCGAAACGCGACGAGAAGCGGCCGGGATACGGAACATAGAAGCCCAACTAAACCGTGTCCACGGCTTGGCGCGCATAACGATTAACGGGACTTTTTTCTCAAGACGGTCACTCGTTTTCACGAAGCGGTCTATCGGTCTAGCAATGGAAAGTTGTTGGCGCGCGGTGCCGGGATACCGAAACCATTGTGATTGTCGCCTCGAAGAATGGCGACGAGAATCACCCTGCATGGTTTCTCAACCTGAGAGATGATCCCGCCGTCGGCGTAATGATGAACGGTGAGACGCGCGAGATGACGGCCAGGATTGCGAATGCCGACGACCGCGCTGCTCTGTCGATCACCGACTCCTACTGGGAAAGCCGTCGCACCGACCTCCGACCCCTCAGCTCGAGATTGGTGTGAGCGACGACAGCAGCTGGGGGCCAGCGAGTGAGCACGCGCTCGGAGGATACGTCCGAGCGCTCCACGGCCTGCCCGGACACGTGCTCGATCCCGATCGAACGTCAGTACCGTGGGAGCCCTACGTCGTCGATCGGATCTGCCCGCGCCTCGCCGCAGCCGCGCAGCACCTCGCTCTCGCGTACCAACCAGACATTGCGGGAATCGTGAGACAGGAGCTCAATGGCGCCGAGCGTCCGGTCGACCGGTTGCTCCACCTCGACATAAGGAGATCCAACCTCTGTGTGGTGGCTGGCGAGGTGCAGGGTCTGATCGACTTCGCGAACGCCATCAGCGGTGATCCATGGTTCGAGCTCGCTCGCATCCGCTTCAACGGTCTGCTAACCGATGGCTTCCTTGTGGGATACGGCATCGAAGAACCCACATCGTGGAAGGCAGACCACGCGACGATTCTCGCTGCCTACGAGCTAGATGTCGCCGCCATGCTGGTCACGGTCGCGACGGAGAAGGCCGACGACGATCTCCTCGCCATCGCCTCAGGACGCGTCGGTGAGCTCTTGGCCATTCTCAGCCACTGAACCGCCCGCGCCAGCCTCGTTCTTTACGCCCAGCCGCCAACCGAGTTCGGATGCATCGGCCTCAGGCCGCAAGGCTGCCCCGACGGCCGTGGCCGCGCATTGTTGCCGGACATGCGAACTACGCGGGTTACCAGACAAAGACCAACAGAGAAATACCAGTGGTGTTGTTGGAGCCGGTGGTGTGACCGTCAGCCACGCTTGCGGGAAGGGCGACCGCGCGTGCGGCTATAGGCCTCACTGCTAGCGCGTTTGCGCCACATCGGGTCTTCCCTAATCGCAGCAGGTGCCGACAGATCAGAAAGCAGTTCGGCTTCTTCAAGCATCTCTGCCGCGCGAGGTGAGGTCTCTGCGGCCTTTAGGAGCGCGGCTCGCGAAAATTGCATCTTCTCGCGGCTGGCGTCATAGTCGCGTGCGTCGAAATCGGTGATCGCATCCCGACGAGCCGTTGCAGCGCGAAGCAACCAGATTTCATCGGTTACCTCCGAATCGACCTCGGCAGCCGCCGCCTCATCGGAACTCACAAGGTTCACGATCACAGGCACTGTTACCTCATGCACAACGACATCGTCGCCGACCGCTGCGTAACGAACAATCACATCGGCAATCTTGGCGGGACCAAGGCTTGCGAGCGTAGGAACGTGGAAGGCGAACACAAGCCGACGACGTTCGGAACCGTAGGCGTCACCAATCTGTGCCTGCACACCTCCAGGAACATCAACGAGCCTGTAGTCGTTTAGGACACCAGTGAACTGCACAGAATCGGTGGGGCGGATTTCTATGCTCACGTTTTGCGCGACGAGCGTCACTAGCCCTTTGAACTCCTCGGCGAAGATGCCCGGAACGTCTTCGGGCGAAGCTGCGAAATACGCATTGCCACTGGATCGGTCCGCAATGGCCGTGAGCAGGTCTTCATCGAAACCGTCGCCGAATCCGATAGTGGTTGTACTGGCGCGCGACTTACTGCCGTCTGCCATCTTCTCGAGTTGTGTGCGATCGGTAATGCCTTGATTGGCTTGGCCGTCCGTAAGCAACAAGACACGGCGAACTCCGCCCTTCTCAGCGCGATTGAGTTCTTCGAGTCCCTTGAGCCAACCGCCTGACAAGTTGGTCGAGCCGCGCGGATGAAGGGATGAAATCGCTGCTGATAGGCCCGGCGAATCCGCTGCAACTAACGGCGCCAGCAAGTCCACTTCGTTGTCGAACGCCACTACTGCCAACTGGTCTGTAGGCAAGAGGCGCGAAGCCAGGAAACGCGCGCAGTCTTTTGCTACAGCGAGTTTTGGACCATTCATTGAGCCAGACCGATCGATCACCAGCGCGATGTGCAACGGTGCGCGATCTGCGTCGGACGCCGTGGGTGCTTCTAGCTCGAGCATGCAATGCACGTCGTGCTCCCCCTCCACGGCGAGAAGGTGATGGTCGAAACGGAGATTGGTCTTCAAGGCACTGCCCCTTCTGAAGTGATTACGTTCGCCTTCAGTATGCGATGGGGGTAGGACAGTTACCTTTGAGCAGTGTGCGCGGCATGTGCTGGCGGTACGTTTGTGGCGTACCCGGCTCAAAAAAGTTGCGCTGCGGCGACTGTAATTCCTGTCGTAATTCCGATTGCGGTGAAGATCGTCGGGATGAGCCACATGATCAGCCGATTGATCTCGTGACGCATCTCAGCACGGATCTCAAGTTTGGTCGACGCTATTTCATGATCAATGTGAGCACCGAGCAACTCGAGACCGAGGTACATGTCGTGCCTGGTTCGTTCATCGATCGTCATCGTATTCCTCCACGATCTCAGTTAAAAACGGGAGGGGGAAATTGTGTGGACGTCTTAGACGTTCTGCGCGTCTCGGGAACTCCATTCGCTTCTCTGTGCGATGTAGGACCCGGGTGTGACATTCATGGAGTATGAGCAGGTCGTGTGGCATGACAGACGAGAGTGTCCGACCCCCCTGGCACTATCTGAGCATGAGCTGCAAACAAAAGAACTGCTTCATCAATAAGGGCCCGGAACTCGTTGCCGACACCACGGTTGCGCTATTCGACGAGGTGAGAGATTTCATTGATCAATGCCTGGATCACCGTGAATGTTTCTTCATCATCGAGGCCCCAGAACCTGGTGCCTATGTACAGGGACTCATAAATCACGAAGGGTTCGAGATTGAAGCGGTGAGTAACACATCGCTAGGAATACCGGCCGGCTCCGATTTTGGACTCGATGCTGCAGACCATGCACTCCTTGAATCACTCGGATGGTCTGCGCCAGATAATGACATCCCGAACTGGTTTAGATATTTGGATGCTTATGCGCATCAGCCAGCCGCGCTCGCTTCCGAGATTCTCGTGCGGACACTGCTTGAGGTTTACGGAGCCGAACCCGGAGGGTTCAAGTTGATTACAGGGCACTGCACAGAAGGAATCGTTCGTAAGCCCGTACCAGCGGTGGGTTCCTAGATCGGTCAGTACTCGTAGTCATCCTTGGGCTGCGTACGCCCATCTGGCCAGATGTTTACGCCGCACTCGAGGCACTGCCACTCCGGATCATCATCAGAAATTACGCAGCCGGCAAGAACGATGCGGCCTTTTTCAAGGTCATCCTCTAGCTGCGCATCCATTCTTGGCATGCCAAACATGATCGTTGCCGGGCGCGGGGTATCGCATTCCGGGCATCGCTTCATTCGGCGACGCCGACGAGACGGCTTCCCT
>SHUZ01000136.1 GCA_009694415.1 Acidimicrobiia bacterium | reverse complement strand
TTTCGTGCAGTCGGCCAGATCCCAATCCGACGCGAAGGCGGAAGTGCTTCCCAGGGCGCCCTTGCCGCAGCAGCCGCCGTTCTGAACGATGGTGGTGTGTTCGGAATTTATCCTGAGGGCACCAGGACACGCGATGGTTTTACGCACAGGGGGCATACGGGGATCGCTCGCCTTGCTCTCGAAACAGGTGCTCCGATTGTTCCCGTCGGATTGGTTGGTAGCGATGAGTGCATGCCGACGAATGCAAAGTTTCCACACCTGTTTCGCACCGTTCACATTCGTTTCGGAGCGCCAATGGATTTTGGTCGTTACGCCCGCCGCGCCAACGATCGATTGACGCTACGTCAGATCACAGACGAAGTCATGTTCGAGATCTTCGAGTTATCTGGCTATGAGTACCGCGACGTCTATGCAACGAAGAAGGCGCACGAAGCCGGAGCGCACGACATTCCAGCTCAAGCGGCGATTATCGCGACTTTCGAGCGTGAGGCTTGCTGAATCCCGAAGCCATCTAGAGGTTACGAGGAGTCACGACGATTCAGTATCCCAGTTGCGACTTCGCTCGACTGCTCTGTGCCATGTTGATATGCGACTGTCGACTTCGGCAGCATCCATTTTGGGAATGAAGATGGAGGAATCTTCGTGCCAACTTGAAGCGGCCTCAGCGGGATCTGACCAAACTCCTTCTGCAATGCCCGCGAGGTATGCAGCTCCGATGACCGTGGTTTCGGGCACGGCCGGCCTACGCACGGTCACTCCGAGTACGTCGGCTTGTAACTGGCACAACAGGTTCATGACGCTCGCGCCGCCGTCGACCCGAAGTTCGGAGAGCTCGATCCCGGCGGCCTCACGGACCGCTTCCACAACGTCGTACGTCTGATACGCCATCGCTTCTATCGCGGCGCGAGCTAATTGAGCGCGTCCGCTTCCACGTGTGATTCCAAGGATCGTTCCACGCGCATAAGGGTCCCACTCGGGCGAGCCGAGGCCGGTGAATGCAGGAACGAACACCACTCCGCCGGAATCGGGAACACTCGCTGCGAGCGGCCCCACCTCTGCGGCATCGCTGATGATCCCCAATTCATCGCGCAACCACTGGATGGCGGCACCGGTCACGAAGATCGCTCCCTCCATGGCATAGGTGACTTCGTCACCGATTTGCCATGCAACCGATGTCAGCAGACCGTCGACAGGAGCTGGGAGATGGGAACCGAGGTTCACGAGCACGAAAGATCCCGTTCCGTATGTGTTCTTGGCCATACCGGGCGTGAAGCAGGCTTGGCCAAAGAGTGCCGCCGGTTGATCGCCCGCTATGCCACTTACCGGAACCTTGAGCCCTGCCGCCTCCTCGGGATCTGTCATCGCAAAACGCCCGCTGCTCGGGTTTACCTCTGGGAGCGCTTCAATCGGGACGCCTAATGCGTTACACAATTCTTCCGACCAGCGAAGCGACTTGATGTCGTAACAGAGAGTCCGGCTCGCGTTCGACGGTTCGGTTGCGTGCACGCGTCCGCCGGTCAACTTCCAGAGCAACCAAGAGTCGACCGTGCCGAACGCAAGGTCGGGAGATTTCTCGACCCCACCTTCCTCGAGCAACCAAGTCATCTTGGTAGCCGAGAAATATGGGTCCATTACCAGCCCGGTTCTCTCGCGTATCAGGGGCTCGAGGCCTTCGTCGCGCAGCGACGCGCATCGAGCAGCGGTGCGGCGGTCCTGCCAAACAATTGCTCGATGTAATGGCTTGCCCGTGTTTCTGCTCCAAGCAACTGTCGTCTCACGTTGGTTGGTTATACCGATTGCCCCAACCACTTCTCCGGCGTCCTCGGTAGCGCGTGCAACTTCGGAGAGCGTCGCAACAGTGGCGTTCCAAATCTCGTCGGCGTCATGTTCTACCCACCCCGGTCGTGGGAAGTATTGGGGGAACTCGCGGTATGCGCTGCGCCGGGGCCTGCCGTCTTCGCCGATAGCGAACGTCCGAACGCCGGTTGTTCCAGCATCGATTCCGAGGACGACTGCCATAGCTATGCGGTGTTAAGCGCCTGTTCGCACATTGTCACGGCGTTGAGAATACCCGGATTTGTGGTCACATCGGCGAAGATGTGCGAATGCGTATAGGAGTATTGACCGGAGGCGGCGACTGCCCGGGGCTGAATGCCGTGCTTCGGGCGATCGTTAGACGAGCGGACTCCGATCTCGGACACGAGGTCGTCGGGTTTCGTCACGGTTGGCGTGGGGTGATTGATGCAGAGGTGGTGCCGTTAGACCGAACGGCGGTACGCGGCATCCTCCCTCGCGGCGGAACCGTTCTCGGATCATCGCGCACTAACCCGTTCAATATCGATGGTGGAGTAGATCGCGTTTTAGCAACGCTCGCGAGTGAATCGATCGATGCAGTGATCGCGATAGGCGGAGAAGACACCCTCGGTGTCGCGCACCGGCTAGGCGAGTTCGGAGTACACGCCGTTGGGGTTCCTAAGACGATTGACAATGATTTGTCTGCCACCGAGGTGACTTTTGGGTTCGATACAGCGGTGCAGACTGCCGTCGACGCGATCGATCGCCTCCACACCACAGCGGAGAGCCACGACAGGGTCATGGTTGTCGAAGTTATGGGGCGCCACGCTGGATGGATAGCGCTGCACGCTGGTATCGCAGGCGGTGCAAATGCCATCTTGATTCCCGAACGGCCATTCGATGTTGCCCAACTTTGTGCATCGCTCGAAGCACGCCATAGCCGTGGCGAGAATGCGTCGATTGTTGTGGTGGCCGAAGGAGCAACCCCACAAGAGGGAACGATGACCCTGACTTCGGGCGAAATAGATGCGTTTGGTCATGTCCGGTTGGGGGGAGTGGGGCAACGCCTTTCTGAGGAGATCCGGGAGCGGACGGGCTACGACACGCGAGTAACGATCCTCGGGCACTTGTTGCGTGGCGGTACCCCTTCGGCATTCGATCGCGTACTCGCATCTCGTTTTGGCGTTGAAGCCGCGAATGCCGCGCATGATGGCGACTTCGGAACGATGGTCGCATTGCAGAGCGACAACATCGTCCGGGTGCCACTTGAGGCCGGCGTAGGAGAATTGAAACTTGTTGACGCCGCGAAATATGAACTCGCGCAAGTTTTCATGGGCTGAGTGGAATTGAGATGAGCGAAGCACTCGACGAATTGATTGAACTGCTCGACCTCGAGCAATTAGAGGTGAATCTGTTCCGAGGGTTAAGTCCAGATGAACGGATGCAGCGAGTGTTCGGAGGTCAAGTTGCCGGCCAAGCGCTCGTAGCGGCGGGACGTACCGTTGACGGCTCGTCGATGCACCTTCACTCGCTTCATGCTTACTTTTTGCGGCCTGGTGATCCGAGTGTGCCGATTATTTACGAGGTAGACCGCATCCGAGATGGCAAGTCGTTCACTACGCGGCGAGTTGTCGGCATCCAACACGGACGAGCAATCTTCAACCTCCAAGCTTCGTTTCAGATAGAGGAACTAGGTCCGGAGCATCAGGATCCGATGCCCGACGTTCCAGATGCTGACGAACTTCCGACGTTCAATGAACGCGCGCAACCATTTCTCGACCAGTTTGATGATGACGTAATCGCATGGATTACTAGGGAACGGCCGATCGATACGAGGCCGACTGAGACGCCTGCGTGGCTAGACCCGAGCCCACGCCCCGCAGATCAGGATGTATGGATACGAGCGAACGGGACATTGAACGATGATCCGTTGTTGCATGTCTGCATCGTCGCCTATGCCTCCGACCTCACGATTCTTGATACGGCGATGCTGCCCCACGGGTTCAACACAACAGAACAGCAGTTGATGGTCGCGAGTTTGGATCATGCGATGTGGTTCCACAGGCCGTTCCGCGCAGACGAGTGGCTCTTGTATCACCAACACAGTCAGTCGGCCTCGGGAGCGCGCGGTATCGCGTTAGGTGAGATTTACCGACGTGATGGCGTACTAGCGGTGACGGTGATCCAAGAGGGATTGATGCGTCCGATGCGTTCCACATAGCGGTTGTACCGTTAGGCGATGCAAGTGTCCGATCCTGCTCCTGCCCGCGCGTTGGCCATCTATGCACATCCGGATGATCCCGAGATCTCCGCGGGTGGAACATTGGCTCGATGGGCGAGCGAAGGCACTGAAGTATGGGTGCTTGTCACCACTCGGGGCGACAAGGGTACGAGCGATGCAGGTGCAGATCTCAACGCCCTCGCCGCGCTTCGCCGTTTGGAAACAGAGGCTGCATCCGCAGTACTGGGCCTCGCAGGCACGCGGCACCTAGACCACGACGACGGAGAGTTGCGCGACGACGAGTTGCGCTCCGAGATTTGTGCAGTCGTACGAGAACTTCAGCCCGACGTGGTGCTGTGCCCGGATCCGACAGCGGTGTTCTTCGGAGACCGGTATTTCAACCATCGAGATCATCGCGTCACCGGCTGGGCGACGCTCGATGCCGTCGCTCCAGCTGCAGGGAATCCGCACTATTTCGCAGACCAACTAACAGCCGGTCTATCGGTTCACCATGTGGGTTCGATTTATCTTTCGGGAACCTTGGAACCGAACTGTTGGGTCGATATCTCGCCATACCTCGAGCGCAAGATTGACGCGTTGTTTTGCCACGCGTCTCAGCTAACTGACACGGGGGACTGGTTTCGTGAGTTCCTTCGTGAAAGAGCGGAAGAAGGTGGCCGTCAAGCAGGGGTTCGGTATGCAGAAGGGTTTCGCAGGCTGACCTTCGCTCGGTGAGTCAGTGGCGAGGCCGACGCCATTCAGCCATCGCCCGTAGCGCGAGCACAGCGACGATTCCCACCCCGACGGACGCGCAGACAGCGCCGACTAGCGCGCCAATCGCGTTCGCGGTGCCGCAACTGCTTAAGCAGGTTGCCGAGGAGTACCCGTACCCGATGCCTGCTCCTATTAGTCCGGCCGCGACGACGCTGCAATAAGCGATGATGAAGGCGCCACGTCCCGGTCCGGGTCCGGTGTCAAACGGGTCTTCCACGAACTTGTGAGCGTAGCGCCGGTCACCTCTGCGCAGCGTGTCGTATCGCGTGCAAGAATCGCCAGGTGGTTGGCGCGATTCACGAGTTCACAGCGGCTGGTGCCATCGTTGAGGAGGACGGTCGCCTCCTGCTCGTCTGCAACCGTCGCCGCAGCGGCACTCACGACTGGAGCACGCCCGGCGGAGTAATCGATGCCGGTGACCCGGACCTGCTTGCAGGACTGGCTCGCGAAGTGAAAGAAGAGACATCTCTTCTAGTCACAGAGTGGGACGGTCCGCTTTATGAAGTGACAGCGCGTTCAGTGGATCTTGGATGGGTATTGCGGTGCGAGGTTCATCTAGCCGTCGCATTTGAAGGGCAACTCGTAGTGGATGATCCCGACGGCATTGTCGTCGAGGCCGGATTTTTCCCTCTGCACGAAGTCGGCAATCGTATGGAGGAATGTTTTCGTTGGGTACGCGAGCCACTAGAAAATTGGCTTGCTGAACGCTGGTCGTCAACTGAATCGAGACGCTTCCACTACGACGTTCTCGGTACGTCGCTCGACAGCCTTGAGGTCATTAACGCGACCATCGAATGAATGATCGCGGCGTGCCATTAATTCTCCACCTCGATCTTGATGCATTTTTCGCTTCCGTCGAACAACTTCGCGATCCGAGCCTCCTCGGTCGCCCTGTAATTGTTGGTGGACTAGGTAATCGCGGCGTTGTCGCCGCAGCCAGTTACGAAGCGCGCGCCTTCGGAGTGCACAGCGCGATGCCTATGGTGCGAGCTCGACGCGCGTGTCCGAACGGAGTATTTGTTGCTCCGACGTTTGCCGCGTACAGCGATGCGAGTCGGGCGGTCATGGAGATATTGCGTTCCGTCACACCGCTTGTCGAACCGCTGTCGTTGGATGAAGCGTTTCTAGATGTCTCCGGCGCTTCCCGTACTTTTGGGACCAGTTCCGAGATTGCGGTTCATCTCCGATCTCGGGTGAAAGCAGAGACTGGACTGACCGCTTCCGTTGGTGTGGCTACCACGAAAATGCTCGCGAAGATTGCGAGCGACTTGGCGAAGCCCGACGGCATTTACTTCGTCGATCCCGATACCGAAATCGAGTTGCTGCATTCGCTTGCGGTCAACAAATTATGGGGAGTGGGCCCAGCGACGCGCACGCGTCTCGCTGGCTTTGGCGTGGAGACCATCGGCGACCTAGCGGCCCTTCCGGAAGCGACATTGATCGGCGCCCTTGGAGAAGCATCGGGGAGACACCTTCACGCGCTGTCATGGAATCGCGATTACCGGTCGGTAGAGCCCAATCAAGAACTCCGTTCGATCGGACACGAGGAGACCTTCTCGGTAGACAGAACAGATGCCGACGGGCTTGAGTCGGACCTAGGCAAAATGGCAGATCGCATAGCGGCGAAATTGCGATCGGGGGATCGAACGGCGCGCACCGTGACACTCAAGATTCGATTCGACGATTTCGTAACGATCACAAGGTCCCAAACTCTGCCCGGCCCAACGGATCTGACAATTGAGATCGCCGAAACCGCTCGAAATCTTTTTCGGGTCGTAGACCTCGGTCGCGGTATCCGTTTGATGGGGATATCTGTGACTGGATTGCAAGAGGGCGCGCCAGTGCAGGGTGTGCTTGGCCTCACCGACAGTTCAGTTGGCGACAGAGAACAGCACCGCGCGATTGATACGGCCGTCGATTCGGTGAGAGAACGCTTCGGCGACG
>SHUZ01000135.1 GCA_009694415.1 Acidimicrobiia bacterium | reverse complement strand
TGCCGCTTCCCGCGGAAACGACGCGAATTTCCGACGCCGCCAAACGCGCCATAGACATCATCGGCGGCTGCGCTCTACTCGTTCTTACGTTTCCGATACTTCTGGCTGCCGCTATTGCGGTGCGCGTCTCGTCTCGTGGGCCGGTCTTGTTTTTCCAAAACCGAGTCGGGAAACACGAACAACTCTTCCGTGTCGCGAAGTTGCGCACGATGGTCCTAGATCACGAGAGCGTCATCGATCTCACAGTTGTCGAGGCTCTCGAAAGTCAGGGTGTGTTGACCAAGTCCGAAGACGACCCGCGCGTCACTCGCGTTGGGCGCATTTTGCGTCGCACAAGTATTGATGAACTTCCTCAACTCTGGAACGTTGTGCGCGGCGAAATGAGCCTCATCGGACCACGCCCAGTTCTCCCGTTCATGTTGGCCCCATACCCAGAACTACGACGTGTCCGTTGCACTGTGCGCCCCGGCATGACGGGCCTCTGGCAGATCAGAACAAGACAGGAGAACACGACAGCGGCCGCAATGGCGAGCGATGACCTCGAGTACATCGCAACCCGCACACTGCGCGGCGATATCGGCATCCTGGCCCGGACTGTTCCGGCAGTTATGAAGGGTTACGGAGCGGTCTAGCTAGAACTGATCTAAGCGTGGGCTGTATCGCAGAGACGCGTCTCGCCCGCTTTGATCTGACCAGCTCCAACGCCCTCTAGCGCTGCAAACGGTCCGCATGGGTGAGGCTCGATCCACACGTGGAGCATCGGTGCCTCGTTGCCCTTGTGCAGACCCGCACGGCAGTTCCCACTGGCGTCTGTGAGCCCTGCAACCCTGTTTTCAGGTGTGAAACACAGGTTGTTATGGATGTGCCACTGCGTCAGTTTGCCGCCGACATCTGGAATATCTTCTAGGGAATCACCCGTGGACATCATGTACATCGCGGCCGCAAGTCTCTTGCCGCCCTTACCGTCTGGCTTGTAGACGAGCGACTCCGGGGCATCCGGGTCGAGGAACTTGTCATCGGTGAAGTATGCGACATTGATGTAGTGCTCGTCGCCTGTGACTGCATCGCCAATCGATCGGAATCCTGCTGCTTCTGCAACGTCAGGATTTGACCACTGCGGCAACCGGGCAAGCGTCAGCGCAATCAAGTTCTCGGCGCGGGCCTGCTGTTCGGGGGTGACACCCTTTGTGCCGCCCAAGTCGATTGGCTGCGTGGGGTCGTATGGCTTTGCGGTACTTGCTGCGTGGTGACCCGATGCAGCGGCTTTCCCCGCGCTCGCTCCGTGGTGGTCCATCGCCATTCCGGTTGCGTGTCCACCTTCGTGGCTGTGGCTACCAGCCGACACCATTGCCGGGACGGTAATGAGCGCGGCGGCGAGGGCGACAATTGACAGGACGGCCGTGCTGGCTTGACCCATTGGTGCACGACGCAAAACTGCAACGAGGGCGCCGACGACAGCAACCACAGCCAATCCAGCTGCGATCCCGTCTGTCGTTTGAAAATCTTCTGCCGCTTGCAAGCCATTGATGAAGGGGATGCCGCTTGTCTTGGCAAGTATCCATGCGCCCAAGATCGCGGTGTTGACCACAACTCCTGCGATCGGCAATGCCCTTCCTTTGAAGAGGAACGCGAGGACTCCCCACCCAATCTGCAGCGTGGCAACAATCGTAAATGCGATGACTGCCTGCTGGTGCTCGCTGTGTACTCCGATAGCGGCCGCGTGGATCGAGCCAGCGCCGATCGATGCAAACGCGGCGATAGCCAGTGCCGTAGAGACCGCAATTCGCGTACCGCTTGAAGGGGAAGCAACCTCGTCGATGGTTAATGCAGACATATTTTTCTCCGTAGACGTGGGTTAGGTCAGGCTGGAAACTCTACTCGCGCAAATAGGAATACGTGGTACGCGGCATTGTCATAATTGCGACAGGATCAGCGAATAGGTTTGCAGATAGGATCTTGTGGCCGGCTGTTCTATCCCCGGATCCACTAACCCTTAGGAGTCACAATGATGCGAAGAGGTCTAGGGCGCATGGTTGCCCGTACCGCAGTTGTTGCGGGAACGGCGACTGTCGTGTCTGGCAAGGTTCATCAGCACCAGCAAGCGAAGCAAGATGCAGAAAACCCCGAGGCTCCGCCAGCGGTTGCTGAGGCGGGTGCTGACGCGGATGCCGGCGACGATGTTGTGAGCCAGTTGAAGGAACTTGCCGCCCTCCACACGGCAGGCGTGTTGAGCGACGAAGAGTTCGCATCAGCGAAGGCGAAACTTCTCGCGTAGTTCATGGTGCTCGCTATAAAGCGCGCCTAGGAGATAAGCGACTCGTTGGGTACTTCGAAGTATTCTTGGTATCCGCGCGCGCGCTCGCGGAGCGGTCCTTCTTTGAGTTGTGTGTCGGCGAACGTGTAGCGGTGCGCGCCAGGCGCGGCGTGCGGCTGATCTGCATGAAACGCCCGCATGCGCATCTCGGCTTCTTCGGTTAGGTCCATGCCGAATTGGTCGTAGATGCGACCGATTACTTCGAATGGGTCGTCGAGCAATTCAGAAAACTGAACATCGACAACCTGTTCCGCGTGAATCATTCGGTCTTTGCGGGCCGTCACGGATCGGTCGAGCCCTTCAATCGCGTAATCGGCCCACTCGGCGGCGATTTCCGGTAGGTCTGGGTTATCGGATGCAAGGGCGCGTAGCGTGGCTTGCAACGACGAAACCGACGCAATGATTTTCAATGGGTCACGATGTGTCTGTATGAGCAATGCATTTGGATACTCGGCTAAGAGCGATGGAAGATGCCAAAGGTGAGCAGGCGACTTGAGTAGCCAGCGACCCCCGCGGTGACGCGCTTGGAGGTGCTGCAAGTACTCGCGGTGCCACCGGTACGTAGGCGCGAGATCAGCTTCGTTTATCAACCAGCGCGCGTATGACGGCACGCGATATTGCGTCGCAAAAATAAGGCTGGCGAAGTTGGCCGCTGTCATGCGCACACATTCCTGCGCGAGGTGCGCTCCGATCGGATGCATTTGCGAGAATCCGGGGATCAACAGTTCAATGCTCGACTGGAGTTCGTCGATCTCGGCGATGCGTGGGTCAGAGGCATATGTCTCGGTCTCTGGCGGTGGGCACGGCCGATCGACTTCCCAAGTGAGTGGCGCGCGTGTCGCCGGATCTTGAGCGAGTAGGTCGTAGAGGACAGTGGTGCCTGTGCGAGCTTGCCCGATGATGACAATTGGCGGAACTACATTATTGAGGGTGATCTCAGGGTGCGCCTTGCGATAGTCAGTGATGCACAACCGTCGCGACAGGTAATCGGTGATCTCGACGGCTGCGACCTGTTCACCTAGTTCGTTTAGGCGTGCTTCGGCGATAAGGGCGTGGAGGAGGCGGTCGAGGCCTTCGCTCCACGATGGATCCCCAAAGTCAGCGAATCCCGTCGCAGTGACAGCGCCAGCGATCAGTACCTCTTTGTCGAGAGCCCCGAGAGCCATCATTGGCAAGGTCTTTTCACGCGGTCGCATGCTACCTAGGCAAGCTCAATAGGTGGTTTTTCGTATATCCACCACTTATTGAGAGAGCCGTCCTACGATCACGGCGGGATGGAGCACCCTGCTCGCAGGGTTCGATTGAATACTGGAGGTCAACGGTGAATAACAAAGGAACGGGTTGGATCACATTCTCGTCAATCGTCTTGATTGTCGCTGGGTTAATGCGAATTATGGATGGGATATGGGCGTTGGGCTTCAAGAACAATGAGCAGTGGGAAATCGTTAACCACACTCTTATTATTTCTGAAGAAGGTTCCCTCTGGGCATGGGCTTGGTTCGGGATTGGAGCGATCCTCGTGTTGGCCGGAATTGCGGTTTCACAGGGCTCTTCGATTGGCCGTTGGGTAGGAATCGTCGCAGCATCGTTTGCCGCTGTGACTGCAATGATCTGGATGCCGATGTACCCGATATGGGCGCTCGCGTATCTGATCATGGCGTTATTGGTCATCTATGGCCTCGTCGTCTACGGAGGCGAAGCGCTTCAAGACGCCTAACTAAACCGGTACACGTAATCCCACGCTTGGGGCGCCCGACAGGGCGCCCTTTGCGTTTGTAGTTTCGGCCACTCCACGGGGACTTTGATGCTTCCGCTTAGGATTGCCGTATCAGGGAGGCGGCGATGTCGATAGATGTTCGAACGCGCATCGAGGCAGATGTTGAGTTCATCGACCCTGTCGAGTTCTTTGGTGACGAATTGCCACGTCTGGGCATCGACCGCGGCGTCTTAGCGGCTCCCGGGGCTCGTGAACTTGACGTCGAACCGTTCTCTATCGTGACGCCAGCCGGTGCGTGGACTCTCGCGCTCGTTGGCGAGGTAGTGACCGTTACTCCCGGCGACCAAGGCACAGCAGCTGTGCGCTGTTCCGTCATCGACGTGTCAGACGTTCTAAACGATCTGAAAACACCAATGACATTTGTCGCAGGCGGAACCCTCGACATGGTGCGAGGCAACCTGGGGGACTTTCTCGACTGGTGGGTCGTGTTGCGCTCTCTCATCGACGCGGTGCCCGTTCACACCTCTGGGAGCATCAAGTTCCGGGACTTGCGAGGTGATCCGCTGGATCTTGGTCGCTCGTTTACGCCGGATGATGATGATTCCGACATCGCCCACTTTCTCGCTGAGGCTGGGTTCCTGCACTTGCGCGGTTGGTATTCGCCCGATGTGATGTCAGAGATAGCGAATGACATCGACGATGCGTTGCCGTCTTACGCTCGCGATGACGGGCATTCATGGTGGGCGCGTACTGCCGATGGCCAAGACCGTTGCGTCCGGCTTCAAGACTTTGATGAGCATTCAATCGCCACAACGCAACTAGTAGATGGAGACGAGATTGCTCGCGTCGCCGCGCTGAGCGGTGACGGTCATCTCATACCCGGCGGGAGCAACAGAGTCGAGGCCCTTGTCAAGCCAGTTGGAGTGGTCGAGGGAATCTCGGATGTTCCTTGGCACAAAGATTGCTCGCTCGGCATGCATTCGTTCCGCTGCAACAGCTTGACGATCGGCGTGTCGGTTACGGGAGCGGACGCGCGCTCCGGACAGTTGCGGGTTGTTCCAGGTTCTCATCGGACCCTTGTGCAGCCGGCGTTCGTGCGGCGGGAATGGGGGCTACCAATTCAAGATCTGTCAACCGAAGTTGGTGACATGACGGTCCACTGTTCTTGCATGCTGCACATGGCACAGCCGCCGATGGATCGCGAACGGAAGGTCCTGTACACCGGCGTTCGGCTTCCACAACTAGACGATGGCGGCAATTCCGATGGAGCTTCGATTATTTCTCTGGTTCGGGAGGGTGCGTACAACAAGGTCTCCCAACAACCTGGCCATGTCGCGAGCATGGATCTATCGAACAATGACACGTGACTCCAAAGAAGCCAGTGCGCCGCCTGCCTGACCCAGGCGCTGTTCATGACGAACGTGAGATAGAGGCAGTTATTGAAGTCTTGCGGACGTCGAATCTCAACCTCGGTCCGCGCGTTGCGGAGTTCGAGTCTGCTGTAGCGATACTGCTTTCCAAACGCCACGGAGTGATGGTCAATTCTGGTTCCTCTGCGATCAAACTCGCGATCGAGATACTCGGTTTCGAACGCGGCGATGAGGTGATTACGTCTGTCGTTACGTTCGGCACAGACATCGCGCCGATCGTGCAGGCAGGTCTCGTTCCTGTATTCGTCGATGTCGATCCATTCACATACCAGATCGACGCAGATCGAATCGAGGAGATGGTTAGCCCGCGGACACGCGCGCTACTTGTTCCGAACCTTGTCGGGAACTGTCCGGATTGGGATGCAATTCGCATGATCGCGGACCGACATGACCTAGTGGTGCTCGAAGATTCATGTGACGTTCTCGACTCGCACCAACGCGGGACGCGTACTGGCGATCGCTCCGATATCAGCGTTACCAGTTTCGCTCGAGGACATGCAATTACTGCGGCTGGCAACGGCGGAATGGTCGGAGTGAATAGCGAAGAACTGCTCGACCGATGCCTCATGCTTAGACGGTGGGGGAGACGGTCCGAAACATTCCTATTCGGTTCGCGTCAGGGACAGAAAGATCGACATGGCCCGTTGACGGATGGCACGCCCTACGACTTGACGTTCCAGTTTGAGATGATCGGCTACAACTTCGAGCCTTCGGAAATTGGTGCCGCGTACGCGCTTGTGCAACTCGAAAAGTTGGATGACTACAACGGCAGGCGTCGCCACAACTGGGATCGGTTAAACGATCTCATGGCCGCACATGAGGACACGCTCACCCGGGCGCGCACGCAGGTAGATACAGACACGACCTGGATGCGCTATCCGTTCCTGCTGCACGACGGAATCGACCGCGTCGCCTTCCAGCGAGCTCTTACGGATCGGGGAATCGCGACCTTCATGGTGTGGAGCGGCAACATCTTGCGCCATCCCGCCTATGCCGCAATCGACCATCGAGCACCCGCGGATGGGTTCCCACATGCTGACGCAATCACCGAGCGATCGCTGTCGCTGCCATCGCATCACGCACTGAGTAGCGATGACCTCGGCTACATGGTCGAAGTAGTAGGCGAAGAGTTAGGTGCGCTCTAGGGCACCCCGCTCGATTCTCTACCCGGCCGGTCCCTGCCTACCATTTAAATGGTAGGCTTCTACCATGCAAACAACCATTGATTCTGCTGGTCGAATCGTTATTCCAAAGGCTCTCCGCGATGAAGTCGGACTCAGGCCTGGTGATGTCGAATTGGTGCGCGATGGTGCGGGCATTCGCATTGAG
>SHUZ01000134.1 GCA_009694415.1 Acidimicrobiia bacterium | reverse complement strand
CCTGGCATCGGGCTTGTCGAAGGTGACCCAAGCACGTTCGTTTCCTTCCCACCACGGCTTGAGACGCCACATCTGCGCTAGGTGCCCCCCTGTGGAGCACACGATGAGGACCCGGCGCGCCGTGCTTTCCCGTTCCTGCATATTGTCCGCGCTCAAACTGAGATCGTCCTTCGGTTACCAACCCAATCAGCCGATAGGTGGGCTCGGATTTACATCGATTGTTCTTGCCACGCTATCGGGTGCGGCCATACTTGGAATACTATTGAGCGTGTCCATATCAGTTTTAACGTCTACCAAGCGGGTCCGTTCTGGTACCCCGGTCGTGTGGCTCATCGCTGGGTTTCCTATCTGGTGGGCGCTCGGGATAGGCGCCTTTTGCTGGATCGGAGCTGCATTATGCATGGGCTTCATACTTCTAAGGAGGCGATCGATCAGGGCGCCAAAAGGCTTCGGATGGTGGGCGGCATTTCTCGCTTGGGTGGTGATATCGGCGCTCGCAGTACTAGGCCCGCAGCACGCTATCGGGGTTATATGGCGCCTGTCCCTCTACCTCTCGGTAACCATTGTCTTCCTTTACATATACGACCAGAAGGAAAGTGAACTCAGCGCGGAACGGGTAGCGGGCGCACTCACTCTCCTCTGGGTAGCAACGGTGGCCGGGGGTTGGTTGGGCCTCGCACTTCCTGGGGTTTCCTTCGGCACGCCGTTCGAGCAGTTTCTTGGCGAGGGCATGGCATCTAACCCCTTCATACGGCAACTCGTCCATCCACAACTCTCCTCGGTGCAGGTTTTCCTCGGCTATCCCGTGCCGCGCCCGCAAGCTCCCTTTCCCTACGCCAACCATTGGGGATCGGTACTGGCCGTCTTAACGCCAGTGGTCATTGGATACGTTTCGACACCCAGCGGGCGACGCTGGATGGGGCCGCTGACCCTCATCGGCCTGTCGGCTGTAGTGCCGCTGACGTTCTCTCTCAACAGGACAGCATGGGCGAGCCTCGCAATCGGTCTGTTCTATGGGGTGTGCTTCGTGCACCCAGCGCGGCGCGGGAAGGCGATCCGGAACGGGCTGATTGCCGTCGCAGTGATCACAGTGGGAGTGATAATGAGTCCACTGGGCGGCTTGCTCTCCGACCGGGCTGAAACCGGCCATAGCAACGAAGGTCGTGCAAACCTTTACCAGCAGTCGATACAGCTCGCCATGGAATCACCATTTATAGGCAAAGGGGCGCCTCAAACCAATGTCGGACATGAGCTCGCTCCCAAGGTTGGCACCCAAGGCCACCTGTGGCTTGTGCTTGTATCGCAGGGATTCGTCGGCCTCATTCTGTTTCTCGGATGGACAGTCGTGTTGTTTAGGCGAAGTCGCCTCGCAGTTGGAACTTTGCAGCGCTGGTGTCACATACCGTTGGTGATCTTTATTCTCCAGTTGCCCTTCTACGACATGCTCCCCTTCCAACTTTGCATCGTGTTCATCACGTCTGCGCTAGCGATGCGCAGCGCGCGTGACGTACTGGTGGCACCCATGCGAACCAACTCCGTCGATGTTCTGCCGTCATCAACCAACGTCGCGTGAACTCACCGGCCGTTCGGCGCGGATCTAAGGGAGTTGTCGAGGCCCTTCTCGAAGTCGAGGGCTCGTCTTCAAACGGATACAGATGGATCAACCTACGGCGCAGTTCGCTTTTGGTGCCTACGGGCAACCCGCGCGCCGTCGGTGCGGCCCTTCTTCGCAGATCCGCAAGAACGCCCAGATGGTCGATTGCTGGTCGGCGTGTAATCGCCGGAGCGATGCGAGCGATTGCTTCGCTCACTCGGGCACCAGCAAACTCCGGAACTGCACCGCCACTAGTCCGTTGGTTGGAAAATGCACTGAACGTTCAAGACTTGGTTGTCGTCTCGTTGTTAGGTCCGCCACGTCCAAACGACAAACCGGTATTACAAGTATTAGATAGTTCAGGAGCGACGCTCGCCTGGGCGAAGGTCGGTTGGACACCGCTTACCCGTCAACTCGTGGAACACGAAACACAAATGCTCAACACATTGACCGATCGCGAACTCCCGTTTGACGTTCCACTACCAATCGCGTCGACCATTATTGACGGCTACTCGATCGCGCTTCACTCGGCACTGCCTGTTTGGACTGCGGGCCGCAAGCGATGCTCCCCGAAGGTGGACTGGCTGACCGTCGCCGTCTCATCAACCGGCACTTTGACGACCGAGCCATTTGGTGAAACAGAATATCTTGCAGGGCTAAACAAACGAATAGAGCTCGTTGCATCCGTTGACGCGCGGGCGACGCTCTCGCATGTGGTCGACCGGCTTGTGGGAGAACATGCGTCCGTCCCACTGAAATGTGGTCGATCACATGGTGACCTTTCTGCATGGAACCTCGACTGGCGCTCTGACAAGGTTCTCGTTTGGGATTGGGAACGAGCGCAGGACGGGCTACCTGTCGGGATCGATGCGATCCACTACGCGGTGCAGCAAAAATCGCGGCTCTCCCTCGCAGACCTGGCGCGCGCAGAAGCGCTGCGATGTGCAGTGCCAGTAGGGCAGGTTTTAACCGCCGCACCAATTCTTGAGCGCGCGTATTTCCTTGAACTCTTTTTGCGGCGCGAAGAGGAGCACAGACGCGGCCAGCAGGGTTCCGAGGCCGGAGCCGCTACGAGTCTCCTAGCGCGACTGGCAGAGTTCGCATGAACAGAGGTCCATCATGAGCACAAAGAGCGTTGCGCAGCGAGCCGCTTGGAGGTGGGCACTTTCGGCGAGTACCGCGTTCGGGCGCCTCGGCGCGCGGCACCGAGTGTTGCCCAACTTTCTCATAATCGGTGGACAGCGGTGTGGCACAACCTCGGTAGCGAGTTCCCTCAAAGAGCACCCGAACATCATGTTCCCGCGGCTCGCCAAGGGGGCCCACTACTTCGACACCGCATACGACCGCTCTCCACTGTGGTATCGGTCCCACTTCCCCACCAGTCGCGCTCGCGGCGAACTTGCGGCAAGACTCGGAGAATCGGTAGGGGTCGGAGAAGCGAGTCCCTATTACTTATTTCATCCCGCGGTGCCGGGGCGTATAGCGGCAACGATCCCAGATGTTCGGGTCATTGCGATATTGCGTGATCCGGTAAAACGGGCTTGGTCTCAGTATCACCATGAATGCACGAAGGGATTCGAAAACCTCGACTTCGGAAAAGCGATTGCTTGCGAGGAAGACAGACTGAGTGGAGCGGCTGCGCACTTAATGACCGATCCGAGCGCGGAATCGCTCGACCACCAGCACCACTCCTACGTCGCGCGCGGACGATACGCGGAGCAGCTCACCCGGTACTTCGACGCACTTGGGCGCGACCGTGTTCACGTGCTCTTCAGCGAGGAACTCTTCACGGAGCCCACGAAATCCATGGACGACATACAGCGGTTCCTGGAAATACCAAACATTGAACTCAACCTCAAACGTGAGAACCCATCGGATTCCGAACGCATAAGCGATTCCGCAGAGGCCGATCTAAGAACACGTTTCACCGATTCCGATGCTGCATTGATGCAACTGCTGGGTCGTTCGCTCCCCTGGCCAACCGCAGCAACCCGATGACCAACGCCCAAGGCGATCTGCGTCGCCTGGCGCGCGGCGGAACGGCCAATCTTCTCGGACTCTGTTACTACGGGGGCGCAAGTTTCCTACTTGTCATCATCGTGACACGAGCGCTTGGTGCTCGGCAGTCGGGTGCATTCCTAATCGCGGTAGCTGCGTTCAGCATCCTGGTGCGGTCTACCCAACTCGGCGCCGACATAGGGATGGTGCGAACCGTTTCCGGTCACTTGGCGCAAGGACGCGGTGCAGAAATTCCCTCTGTTGCCCGTGCGGCGTTTCTACCGGTTGCACTCGTCGCAACGATTGCCGGCGTTCTTGTGTTCATATTTGCGCGCCCGCTAGCAGAACTACTCGCGGGTGCCGAGATGGAGAACGCTGTCGCGGGTTGCTTACGGATTATCGCAGTAGTGCTCCCAGTGGCCGCTGTTTACCAGGTATTAGAAAGCACTTCGCGCGGATACGGAACCGTTGTTCCATCTGTAGCTGTCGAGAAAATCGGCCGTGTAACCCTCCAGCTCCTTGGTGTGATCGCCGTCATAACAGCAGGGCTGGGTCCGGTTGCTGTCACCGCTGCCTGGGCATTTCCTTGGATCATTGGCCTAATCACACTGTCTTGGTGGATACACAAGCTGCACCGCAATCACATGGCAGGACTGGAGGTAGGGAGTAGCCGCATAGCTGACTCTTCACAGAGTCCCGCGCGGGACTTCTGGCGCTTCGCAGCACCACGCGCTCCAGCTGGAACATTCCAAGCCTGTGTGATGTGGGGAGATGCGTTGATCCTCGCGGCGCTAACGACAACAGCGCAGGCCGGCATTTATTCGGCCGCTACCCGGTACATGGTGATCGGCGTTTTCGCTCAACTAGCCATCTCACAAACGATCCAACCCATCCTCGGCCGACTGGTCAGGAAAGGGGACCTCGACGCTGCGGAACAAACATACCGAACGGGATCTGGGTGGCTAATCGCGTTGACATGGCCGATATTCCTCACCGTCGGAATATTTGCTCTGCCGTTGCTGTCTGTATTCGGACCTGCATTCGTGGCCGCAGACACCGCACTCATGATCCTTTGCGTCGGGTGGCTCGTCGCCACGGCATGTGGTCCGGTCGACAACGTTCTGTTGATGGCTGGAAAGGGCGGATGGACAAGTATCAACAGCGGCATTGGTCTTGCGCTAAACGTTGGACTCAACCTCTGGCTGATCCCACGGTTCGGCATAAGCGGCGCGGCCCTCGCTTGGTCAGCGTGCCTTATATGGATGAACGTATGTCCTCTGATCCAAGTTCATGCGTCGCTAGGCGTCAATCCGTTCGGGCCCGCTTGGCCAGTCGCGGTGGCAGGGGCGGCATTCATTTTTGGTGGGGTCCTCGTGTGCGTGCGCTTTCTTGTCGGGGATTCTTTCACCGGTCTGGCCATCGCACTCGTCATGGCTGTGCCCGCCTATGCCGTTTACCTGCGCGCCGCTCGGCAACCGCTACAACTTGGAACCCTCGTGGGAGCCTTGCGCACACCCGGCCCGCAATCAGACGACGAGAACTGAACCAATAACAGATCCACCGGCCTCTTGAAGGTTTCGAACGATGGACGCTATCTCGGGAGAGCGTGCTGTAGAGGCGGCCACTACCACCACGACTGCATCGAACAGCGGCGCCAAATCAAGAGGTCCGTCATCGCCTAACGGCTCTATCACGGTGATCAACAAGTCGAACTCTTGGCGAAGAGTATCCAAGCACCAGCGCAGCTCGTCTGCGCTTGTGCCGTTGAGGCCGATACCCGTGACAACAGATAGCCAGTCGTGTGTCGGAGCAGGCCGAACAATCCATCCGCCCTCCCCTACCTCGCCGCTTCCCATCCCAAGCAACTTTTCGATCTCGATAGACGTCGTCCCCACACAAACGATCGCGCGGCGCGTTCCCCGATAACTAACCGCGATACCAGCGGTTACGGCAGCGGTGCAGTCTGCGGTATCGCTACCCACTATCAAGATCGCGCTACTGGTCCCCGCCTCTGTGCGAAGCGCCGCCCGCAAGCGACCATATCCCCCGCGGCTGTTGGCGGAATAACCGGTTGAATCAACTTCTGCAAATGCTGACGGCAAGCCCGCGCGCAAGAGATCGCGAGTGGACCGGATTCGGGTATCGAATCGGTCGCGCAGGAAAGCCGCCACGGCTCCCAGCACTAGCGAGAGCGCAACAATCAGTATCAACTGTCGAGTCTTTGAAACAGGCTTCGAAGTCAAAGCGGACTTAACGATCCTTCCACCCAGCGTGTTCACCGACCGAAGGGCTACGAGGCGTTCCTGAGTGATCCGCATCTGCTGTTCAATGCCTGTGCGTTCAGCGGTCAACTGCGCTCGTTGCGCGGATCCAACTGGCGACAGTTCCGTGGAAGAAATGTTGGTCGCTAATTGGGATCCGAGGCTCGTCACATCCTTGTCAAGGCGCTCCCTGCAATCAGTGATCTTCTCTACGGCGGCGGAGCGGCGCGCGCCAAAATAACCCGCGGCGAAACCTTGAGCCCGTTCCTTCGCAAGGCGCCCTGATGGAGCGGTGTATGTAAACCGCAAAATCTCGGTATCTGGTAGCGCCTCTATTACCAGCCCACTAAGCAGCGAGGAGGACGAGGCGGATGTACCTAATTTAGCCCTTACGACCTCGGCGGTCGTCAGTGAATCGGCAATTTCTCGTTCGTTCGCCAGGTTCACTTCTGGAGGCTTTGACGCATCGGTGCAGGGTTCTGCGATGGGCTCAACCAATACAGATGCGCTTGCAGTACGGCTCGCGCCACTACCGATTATCCACACTGCCCCAAGGACGCAGACCAGTCCCACAACGATTACGAAGGTCACCCAACGACGCAAGATCACTGCGAAGTAGTCGCCGATCGTGTCGTTTTCAGCCACCTGGTCTTGGTTAATCATCGCCACTCAATCCAATTTGGTAAGCGCGCGTTTAATACCGCGCACGGCTTGACCGATCCGTTGCTCATTCTCGACCAATGCGAAGCGCACATAGCCTTCTCCACCAGGTCCGAAGCCGACGCCAGGGGAGACGGCAACCTTCGCTTCACGCACTAGCAATTTTGCGAACTCCAGGCTTCCCAACTCTGCATACGGCTCTGGAATAGGAGCCCACACGAACATCGTCCCGCGGGGTTTTTCAATCTTCCAACCGGCACGATCGAGGCCATCGATTAGAGC
>SHUZ01000133.1 GCA_009694415.1 Acidimicrobiia bacterium | reverse complement strand
GTGGAAGGGAAGGTTGCGATAGCACCGGCGCGATTACTCGGTCGTCAACCATCATCGCTAATGCGAATCCGCCAGTGAAGCACATTCCGATTGCTCCGACCCCTGGCCCACCGCATTCGTCATGCGCTTGCGCAGCTAGATCTCGAAGCCATGTGGTGATCGGACTGGTCTTGCCGGTGGCGAGCGCTGCGAACTCGCGTGTTACGCATCCCCACGCGATGTTTCGAGCGGCATATCCCATCGATAATGGTTTGCCAGGTTCACCGAAGAGTACGGGCATTACGGCGGTGAAGCCTGCTTCGGCTACTCGACGGCCGAACGCCGCTACCTCGGGTGTGATCCCTGGCATCTCCTGGATCACGATGACCGCAGGGCCTGTCCCTTTGCGGTAGATCACGCGGGACTTTCCCTGAGAAGTGAAATCGGTCTGCACGAAGTCGTTGAGAACTTTCGCGTAGTCGGTCACGGCGCTGAACGTATCGCAATACGACGGGATCTTGCGTCAAACCTCGGAGGGGCTTACGTCGTCGAGGGCGCGGCCTTTGGATTCGGGGAGGCGCGGTATGAGGAATACGCCGGCCAGAAGTGGAGCGATCCCGCACAATGCGATCGCGTAACCGAGACCATCGAGTCGGTCTGCGAGGGCACCCGCAACGATCAACCCTGTCGCGGAACCGAGGACAGAACAGATGAGCAAGAGGGCGTTGGAGGTGCCGCGTACTTCGGTGGGAAAAAGTTCGACGTCCATAGTTCCTATGGCGACGCTTGAGGATGCCGCCGCGATAATCGCCAGCGTGGAGGCGATCCAGAGGACCGCGCCGCCACCTAAGAAAAAGATCATGGTGAAGACGGTTGCTGCGATCAACCCGATACCGGCGACGGGTCTGCGTCCGCGAGTTTCGTTGAGACGTCCGGCCAACACGATGCCGAACAATCCAGGAATGCCATTGGTGATTGCGCGAAAACCAGCGATGCTGGATCCCGAAAAATCACGTTCATCTCCGAGGAAACGATTGGTGAGTTGAGCCGATGGAGCGCTGAGGATGTTGACGAGGAAGCCGATGGCTCCCAATAGCAAGAACCGGCGACGATGAGCGGGGTCAAAGACTTCGCGGAAGCCGCCCCTCTTGGTTGTGCGCGCCGCTAGGCGCGTGTAGCGCGTTGTTTCTTTTAGGTTGCGCGCTAGGAGGGGTACGACGAAAAGCATGATGCCGCTAACTCCGAAGGAGATGCGCCACATTTCGTTGCCGAAATCGGTCAATGGCAGAAGTGCAACAGCTAATGCAAAGCCTGCTCCAGATGCCAGGGCAAACATTGCGACAGCAAATGCTCTTGCTCCTTCTGGTGCTTCTTCGACAACCGCTATTCCGCCGACTACGAGAACCGTGTTTGCGCATCCGCGAAGGAAGAGTTGGGCGATTGTAAATGTTTCTATCGTGGGTGCAAACGCGGAGAGCGCGTTGGTAATGCAGACACCTGCAACGGCCAGCAGCAAGATGCGTCTGCGACCGAATCGATCCGCGAACGCAGTGGCGAATAAGGCGATGAGAGCGCCGAAGCGAGTAATGGCCAGGGAACTACCGAGTTGGCCGTTGGAGATTTGGAAGGTGTCTGCGATGGCGTTGGAATTTTGACCGAATAAAGCGACTGCGAAAGAGGCGATGAGTCCGGCGAGCGCGACGGTTGAAAGCAGCGACGATTGGCCTACTTCGAATTTTGTGGGAGGAACCATTGGGGATGGACGAGGCGGCGAAGGTGGGACACGGCCGAGGGCGCTGGCTTCGAGAGTGGTTACGGCATGGTCGAGGTGGCGACGCATTTCTCGGCGGAAGACCGGACGGAACCACCACCCAAAGAATGCAACGCGCGTTTCGTTCATCGCATCGAGAGTTAGATCGGCGCCGCCCTGGGGATCTGCTTCGATTGTTATCGAAAGGGCGGAGTGAGGATCGCCGGGGAGCGTTCCGGACAGATCTTTGTCGAGGTTGAGCATTTCCCGTGTTAGTGCGGCTGCCTGATCGGGCGGCATCGCGAGATGAGTTGTCGCTCGACGGTGCACGTGCGGCATGCTACGGCGTATCTAAACGCACGTTGTGGAGGATCTGATGGCGAAGTTGGTGGTTGGAGATCGCGCTCCGGCGTTCACGCTGCTTGATCAGAAAGGGCAGAAGGTCAAGTTGAGTGATTTTAAGGGCAAGCGTGTCGTTCTCTATTTTTATCCGAAGGCCGATACGCCCGGTTGCACGACGCAGTCATGTGAATTGCGCGACCACCGCAAAACCTTTTCGAAGGTTGGGGTGGGCGTGTTGGGTATAAGTCCGGACTCTCCGGAACGGCAAGCGAAGTTCGATGAGAAGTATGGATTGGGCTTCCCGTTGCTTGCAGATACCGAACATGTTGTAGCGGAGAAGTACGGGGTTTGGGGCGAGAAGATGAACTATGGCCGCAAGTACATGGGCATCATTCGTTCGGCATTTGTGATTGATGAGAAGGGCAAGATTGCGGGCGCGTTTTATAAGATCAGTCCGAAGGACACTGTTCCGAAGTTGAAGGGCATCCTGGAGGGCGACTGATCTAGTTCATGCTCCAACGGCATGGAAGCCGCCGTCGACGTGCAGCATTTCGCCCGTGGTCGCAGGGAACCAGTCGGAGAGCAATGCTACGACGGCGCGTGCAGTGGGTTCCGCGTCGCGTATGTCCCAGCCGAGGGGCGCACGGTCTTCCCATACGGTTTCGAACTGTTCGAATCCGGGAATACTGCGCGCGGCGAGTGTTCGGAGTGGGCCTGCCGATACAAGATTGACGCGTATTCCTCGTGGGCCGAGTTCGCGTGCGAGGTACCGAGCGGTGGATTCGAACGCGGATTTCGCGACGCCCATCCAGTCATAGACGGGCCATGCTTGGTGTTGGTTGTCGAAGTCGAGACCGACGATTGATCCGCCTTTGCCCATGAGCGGCAGGGCCGCGACGGCGAGTGCCTTCAGCGAGAAGGCGGATATTTGGAGAGCTACTGCGACATCTTCCCAAGGCGCGTCTAGGAAGCCGCCGCCCAAGCAAGACTCCGGAGCGAAACCGATTGCGTGTACAACGCCATCGAGGTTGGCGCCGATGCGATCGGTCAGTGCGTCGAGATCAGGTTGCGAGGTGACGTCGAGTTCGACGATCTCGGGGGCGATAGGGAGTCGCTTCGCCGTGCGTGTTGTGAGGCTCATGATGCGCCCGAAGGAAGAGAGGATTACCTCCGCTCCCTGCTCTTGAGCGACACGCGCAACGGAGAACGCGATGGATGAATCGTTCAGAACTCCGGTAACGAGAATGCGTTTTCCGGCGAGAAGTAGCGGGCTGGCGTTGGAGGTCACGGACTTACCTTTACCGTCAGTCGAAAGGAACGATGACGAGCGTAGCGTTGTGTCCACCGAACCCGAAAGAGTTGGACAGCGCAGCACCCCGGGGAATACGGCGAGGTGTTTCGCTCACGACGTCTAGAGGTACGACATCGGGTGCTGTCTCTGTGTGGTTTGCTGTCGGCGGAACGAGCCCTTGACGAGCGCTTATTAGGGCGACGATTGCTTCGAAGGCTCCAGCGCAACCGAACATGTGTCCAGTGACTCCCTTGGTCGAAGTGACGGGGGGAACGGAATCTCCGAACACCTTGCGCAAGGCCGAGGCCTCCGCGGCATCGTTGAGAGCTGTTGATGTGCCGTGCGCGTTCACGTGTTTGATCTCGGCAATCTCGAGGCCGGAATCGTCGAGTGCGAGCTGCATGCAAGCCGCAGCGCCGGCTCCGCCCTCCGATGGGGCCGTTATGTGAAACGCATCGGAGTTGGTGCCATAGCCAGCGATCTCGCCATACATGCGAGCGCCGCGCGCCTCGGCGCGGTCTGCGCGTTCCAACACTACGAATGCGGCTCCTTCACCGAGGACAAAACCGTTGCGGTCGGTATCGAAGGGTCTCGATGCGTGAGCGGGATCGTCGTTGTTTCTACTCAACGCACCCATGCGGGCAAACGCGGCGACTGCCGGTGGCGTTATTGGGCACTCCGTGCCGCCAGCGATGACAACTTCGGAGGAGCCGTCACGGATTAGCCGAGCGCCTTCGCCGATCGCGTTGCCACCAGCTGCGCAAGCGGTTGAGATGCAGAGATTGGGTCCCGTGAATCCGAAATGAATCGCGATGAGACCGGCTGTCGCGTTGGCCATCAGCATGGGAATGAAGAATGGACTTACGCGGTCCGGCCCTTTGTCGCGAAAGAGCGTGACCTGTTCTTCGAGGGTGATGATCCCGCCGATTCCGGTTGCTGCAATGACCGCGCAACGCGCAGGGTCAGATTCGAGTTCGCCCGCGTCGGCGATGGCGTCGGCAGCCGCGGCGAAACCGAGTTGCGCATTGCGATCGACGCGGCGGCTTTCTTTGATGCCGAGGTATGGCACCGGATCCCAATCACGGACTTCGCATCCAAATCGGACAGGCAACCCGACAGGGTCGAACCGTCCGATAGGCGCGGCCATCGATTCGCCAACGAGCAGCGTGTCCCAAGCGGTATCGATTGTCTTGCCTGCTGGCGTCTTGAGGCCGATGCCAGTAATTACGACCCTTGGTCTCCCACGCCCATCGAAATGTTCCATCCGGTTAGGCCTCTGCGCTGACCTTCGAGAGAATCAGGTCCACGGCGTTCCCGATCGTGGTGACACCTTCGAGGTCTTCCTCTGGGATCGAGATGTCGAATCGTTCTTCGAGGGCCATTACGACTTCGACCAAGTCGAGGGAGTCAGCATCGAGGTCTTCTTTGAATGAGGCCGATTCCACCACGTCGTCGGGCTGCACGGCGAGCACGTCTACCGCCAGTTCGCGTATAACGGCGAGTGCTTCGTCACGTTCCATGATGGTGGATCTCCTCGAGAAGGGGTTGTGGGGCCGGTGTTGTGGGGCGGTCGTGCGCAACGTTAGGGCAAACGCCCCTATGTCCCCATGCTTAAGCCGCCATCGACGGGGATGAGTGCCCCTGAGATGTAGCCAGCGGGCTCTGAGCAGAGGAAGGCGATCGTTGCGGCGCACTCTTCCGGCAAGCCTGGCCTTGCTAGGGGCACGAGGGCGGAAATGCCGGTCAGCCACTCTTGGCCCATTGCTTCGGTGAGTGAGGTCAGGATGGCTCCGGGTGCTACGACGTTGCAGGTGATGCCGCGTTTCCCATATTCCCGTGCGACCGATCGCGTGAGACCGAGAAGTCCTGATTTGGCTGCCGCGTAGTTGGTCTGTCCCGCTTGGCCCATGAACCCGGCTATCGAAGACACGTTCACGATGCGCCCGTAACGCGCACGCATCATCTTTGGAACCGCGCGGCGAATGGTTTGGAAGGGTCCCGTGAGATTGACCTGCATGACTGAGTCCCAGTCGCCGTCACTCATGCGGGGGAGAAGTCCGTCACGGGTGATGCCGGCGTTGTTCACGAGAATCTCGACGGGACCAAAATCGTTTTCGATGGATGTGAATACTTCATCGATCGCTTGCGGGTTGCCGACGTCTGTTTGTAGAGACATTGCGGATCCGCCCAGCGCTTCGATGGCGGCGACGGTGATGGCGGCTCCGTCTTCGTCCTGGGTCCAACAGAACGCGACGCTGTGACCCTCTTGTGCGAGCGCCACTGCGGTTGCTCTTCCGATGCCGCGGGATGCACCTGTTACGAAAGCAACGCGACTTGTCATACGAGGATTCCAACGTCTTCCGGATTGGCAACTGTGTAGACGGCAATCTCTGGGACAGTTCGCTTGGCCAGTGAAGCCAGCATCGCGCCATCGCCGATTTGTAGGAAGGTATCTGCGCCAAGCGCGGCCAACGTGGACTGCACGGTGCGCCAGCGCACTGGTACGGAGACATGGCTGGCGCTTAGCGCGGTTAGTGCGTCGGGTTGGTCGTATGCGTTGCCATCGTGGTTGGAGACGATGACTGCGGAGGGAAAGTTGAATTGCGTGTTCTCTAAATATTTGGTCAGCCCGTTCGTTGCCGACTCCATCAGTGGAGTGTGGAAGGCGCCACCTACGTCTAGTGCTGTGGTTCGGCGGACTCCGAGTTCCTTCGCGGCAGCTAGTGCCGTTTCGAGGCCTTCGGGAGTGCCGGCCAATACGACTTGTCCTGGCGCATTGTCGTTCGCAATCCAGCACGCGTCGGGAGCAACGTCGCACGCGGCCTCAGCTTGTTCGATCGTTGCACCGAGAAGGGCAGCCATACGACCCGGTCGCGCGTTCGCTGCGGCTTGCGTGAGGTCTGCGCGGTGCGCGGCAAACGCGATGCCGTCATCGAAACTAAGTGCATTCGACGCGATGAGTGCGGTGACTTGTCCTAGGGAATGGCCAGCGAACGCGCACGCCTCAACGCTTCCCTTCGACGCTTCCCACGCCATCAGGGATGTGAGTAGCACTGCAAGCTGCGCGCCTCGGGTTGTGTTCAAAGCCTCTGGCGCATCATCGAGGAGTAACTGTGTGAGATCTTCGCCTAGAAGCGCCTCAGCTTTGGTAACTACTCCCCACGAAACGTGATCGCGCCAGGGTTCGCCCATGCCGGGTCGTTGGGTCCCCTGGCCGGGGAAAATGACGGCCGTCGGCATGTCGCTGCTCACTCGCTTTGGTTGCGGAACGCTCTGGATTTCCGAGGAGGTTACCTTTAGGTGGCAACATGTGAAGTGAGGAACGTATTTCGACCCGTCAAGAGTTGATGGATCGCCATACGGATCTCGGTTACAACTAGCCCGGGTGGCGGAGTTGGCAGACGCGACGGACTCAAAATCCGTTGCCCGAAAGGGCGTGAGGGTTCGAATCCCTCCCCGGGCACCGATTGAGAAGGCAAGCGGTCGAGGGTCTCGACCCGCGCTCACCTACTTATAGGTATCTGGCTACG
>SHUZ01000132.1 GCA_009694415.1 Acidimicrobiia bacterium | reverse complement strand
CGCGAACGCGCTTTAGGGCTTGGTGGCGAGAAATTCGTTGAGCGCCAACGGTCTCTCGGCAAGTTGACGGTTCGCGAACGACTCGACCTGCTGCTTGATCCAGGGACTTGGGTCGAATACGGAATGCTCGCAGATCACATGGATGCCGCGCTTGGTGATCGCTACCTCGCGGCCGATGGCGTCGTAACCGGCGTTGGCGAGATCGATGGACGCAAAGTTGCCGTTGCCGCATACGACTTCACTGTGATGGCGGGTTCGATGGGAGCGGTCGGGGAAAACAAGATTCGACGGCTTCGACATCTCGCTTTGAGTCAACGCATACCCCTGGTGTGGCTCCTTGACTCTGCGGGAGCACGAATTCAAGCAACGAGCGGTTCCACATTTGCTGGCGCGGGCGACCTGTTTCGGGAGCAGGTAGCAATGAGCGGCGTCGTCCCGATGGTTGCAGCGATGCTCGGGCATTGCGCGGCAGGCGCGGCATACATACCTGCACTCGCAGACTTCGTACCCATGGTGAAGGGGACGTCGTCGATGGCTCTCGCGGGTCGCCACCTGGTGAAAGCCGCCGTTGGTGAAGACGTAACCGAAGAAGAGATGGGCGGTTCCGGCGTCCATACGAAGATCAGTGGCGTCGCCGACCTTGAAGTAGCCGATGACGCAGAGTGTCTTCGGATCGTGCGCGAGTACTTGTCATTTTTTCCACAGCACAATCAAGAACGCCCGCCGATACGCGAATGCGCGGACCCTGTCGACCGTCGCGTCGAAGAGATCTACGACATTGTTCCAACGGCTCCGCGTCGTGCTTACGACGTTCGCAAAGTGATCCGAGCAATCGTCGACGATGGTGATTTTTTTGCGATGAAGCCGGAGTGGGCGAAGAACATCGTGACTGGTTTTGCGCGAGTTGGCGGCGAGTCGGTGGGTATCGTCGCTAACCAACCGATGGTGCTCGGTGGAGCGCTGGACGTTAATGCCGCAGACAAAGCGGCTCGGTTCGTGTGGTTATGCGATGCGTTCGGTATTTCACTTGTGTTCTTGCACGATGTTCCAGGATTCATCGTCGGGTCAGTGGTAGAGAAACAGGGGATCATTCGCCACGGGGCGAAGATGTTGTTTGCGGTTAGCGAGGCGACTGTGCCAAAGATTTCGGTGGTTATGCGCAAGAGTTATGGTGCGGGTTACTTCGTCATGAATGGCCTCGCGTATGAAGCCGACTACATCGTCTCGTGGCCTACGGCCGAGATTGCGGTAATGGGGCCAGACGGCGCCGTCAACATCATTCATCGCAAGACGCTCGAAGCTGTGCCAGAAGAAGACCGCGTTCAGAAGCGCCTCGAACTTGCAGAAGAGATACGCGCAAATATTGATCCGTATATCGCTGCTGGGCATGCTCAACTCGATGACGTGATCGACCCGGCCGAAACGAGGCATGCGATTTGGCGAGGGTTACAGATTGCTCGCGATAAGCGCGTCGATCGTCCGTGGCGCAAGCACGGAGTGATCCCTGTCTAAGCAAAAAAGCCTTTCGACACGCGTATTGAGCACCAGGGTGCTCGGATTCAGCGCTGAAAGGGGGCCCTGCGGGCAATCTACCTGATCTTATTGGCGGCGTATAACGTGAGCGCACAAGAGGCCGCGTGTCTCGTGGATGCTGGGAGACGGAGTGGGTTCAGATGGCTGAGATCCGAGCAGAGATTGCCGCGAACGTTTGGCAGGTGCGCGCCGAAGTGGGAATGGCGGTCGCTGAGGGAGACGAGATATGCATCCTCGAGTCGATGAAGATGGAGATTCCGGTTGTGACCGAAGTCCCTGGGATCGTGCGCGAACTTTTTGTCGAGCCCGATCAGGTCATTCAAGAGGGAGACCTCATCGCGATCATCGACGAGTCTTGACTTCCTCGTGTTGATAGGGAAGGACTCAAAGTGATCCGGTGGGACGACGCAGTCGACCACGTCGGACTATTGACGATTGATCGACCCGAGCGGCGGAACGCACTCAATGCGGAACTCTGCGGAGAGTTGCGTGAACGTCTCGAAAATTCGCATCAACTGCGGGCGATTGTGATCACAGGTGAGGGCACGGCATTTTGTGCTGGTGCAGACATAGCGCGCCGCGCCGAAGACAATGACCGATCATCGGCAGGGTCAGGCGGCCTCGAACATGGCGGCAGTGACACTTTCAGACCAGCGTTCGAACTATTGCTTGACGCGATCGTCGATCATCCCGCACCTGTCATCGCAGCAATTAACGGCCCTGCGCTAGGTGCGGGTTTGCAACTCGCAGTCGCGTGTGATTTTCGCGTCGTAGCCGACCATGCCAAGCTCGGCATACCGGCGGCCAGATTGGGCATAGTGCTCAGCGCGGCGAATGTTCGCAGGCTCGCATTGCTCGTAGGTCACGCGGCCGCGCGTGACCTGCTGCTCACCGGACGCGACGTCGACGTCGACGAAGCGAAAGCAATGGGCCTCGTTAGCAGGCATGGATCTGATGCGAAAGCCGCCGCACTCCACCTCGCGCGTGAGTTGGCCGCTCTCGCCCCCCTAACGGTTAAGGGTCACAAGCGTGCTCTCAATCTTGTGATGACACAAGGCGACCGTGAGGCAATCGACGTGGAACTGCGCGCTTTGGAAGAAGCGGCCTTCCTAAGCGATGATTTACAGGAAGGTTTGAACGCCTTTGGCGAGAAGCGTGAACCGCGGTTTCTCGGGACCTAACGCTTCCCTACATCGATTGGCGTCGGGGGAGCCGAATCAGTAACTAGTCGGCAAGAGCCGCTCGATGTGGAAGTAAACACCACATAGAACGATGGTGAAAGGGATAGCCCCCGCGACCCATGTCGTCCATCGCCGCCAACGGCGGAAAGCCAGCCACCAAAGCACCCCGACAACGGCTGCCGCGAACAACCAAACGAACAGCGGACCTGTCCCTGGTTTATGTTCAGCGATACCAGATTGAAAGTCAGCTTTACTGTCGTTCTTGACGGTCGAGACGGTTGGCTCAGCGCTCAATTCCTCCTCGAGTACTGCCTTCACGATCATCCGCTGTGAGGCGGAGAACTTCGGGTGACAACTCGTTAGCGTCAATTCCGCTATTGTCGTAGGAAGCAACACGTGGACATCGTGCCGGTCCACGATCAGTTGTTCAGTCACCTTGTATGTGTAGTTACCATCGATTGTTCTAACGACGATCGAGTCGCCAACCAGCAGTTCGTCGATTCGGTGAAACGGCGCGCCGTAGGTAGTGCGGTGGCCTGCGATGGCTGCGTTACCGATTTGGCCAGGCAATGGAGTTTCCGGATAATGGCCAGGTCCCTTGCGTAGGTCGGCAACCGTCACGCCTTCGACAACGATCGCCTCCAGGCCGATCTTCGGAATCTGAATGATCGCGAGCGGCTGGCCCTGTGGCGGCGCTGGAGTCGGTGGGGGCTTTCCCTGAGTCGTCGTTGTTGTTGCGGCTACTTCGAGTTCAACCCTGAAGTTCGCCTTTAGCGAACTCTGTTCGCGTGCCGTGTAGATACCGGTTCCCCATAATTGGTACGCCAGGAAGCCCAGGATCAGTAGCCCGATGGTTATCAGTGCGCGGCCGATGCCGCCTACGACCTTTCGCATTCCTGCTGATCGTAGGTGGGAATGGCAAGCGATCCGCGTCAGTGGGCTACCCGGTTCGCCGGATCGAATGCGTCATCCGTACAATCCATGGCTCTGGGAGGGCTCCGTTCGGGGGCCCCGGAGGCTTGTGTGCCGCTCGTCGAGTTCCACTCTGTTGTGTGCCTACTCGGCACATTCCCTGCCCTAGCTGGTGTCGACCTGCAGGTTGAACCGCGCGACATTGTTCTCCTCGAAGGTCCGAATGGCGCTGGCAAGACCACGTTGTTGCGCTTGATAGCCGGTCTGATACCGCCACATTCTGGCGAGGCGCAGGTTTTCGGACTCGATCTGTTCAAGGATCGAAGGTCGGCACGCCGCAGGCTGGCTTTAGTGGGACATGAGAGTTATTGCTATGACGACTTAACCGTGATGGAAAATCTCCAGTTCACTTTTAAGGCGAGCGGTGTGACCGGTATGGAGATCAACTCGGTGCTCGAACGGACGGGACTCGATGGGCTGGCTGGGGTGAGGCACGCGCACCTCTCAGCAGGCCAGCGACGCAGGCTTGCGCTGGCGAACGCGATGGTGCGCAATCCCGAGTTGCTCCTGCTCGACGAGCCACACGCTGGACTTGACGAGGAAGGGCGCGCGTGCCTTCACGAGATCATTGCGTCCGCTCCCAGCGAGGGCAGGACAGTGGTGCTGGCGTCACATGAACTTGAACTCTCCCGTCAACTCGCGAATCGCGAGGTACGTGTCGAATCCGGCACCATCGTCAAGAGCGGGCGAGGGGAACTCTGATGCGCCTCTGGAGAGAAGCGTCACTTGTCGCTGCCAAGGACCTGCGAATCGAAGCGCGGTCGCGCATCGCGCTCGGACAGATTCTGCCGTTCGGAATTATCGTGGCGATCCTGTTCGCATTCGCACTCGATCCTGATAGCGGATTACTTACCCGTGTTGCACCTGGCCTATTTTGGGTAACCGTTCTTCTCGCAGCGTTACTCGCGGTCGGCCGCTCATTCGCGGTTGAAGAAAAGTCCAATGCGCGAGATGGACTCCGTTTGACCGGCCTCGATGGTTCTGCCGTGTTCCTGGGCAAGATGGCAGCGATTGCAGCGGAGTTATTTTTTCTTGAGATTCTTCTCGGAATTGCGGTCGTCATTCTTTACGGCGTTGAAGTAAACGGAGTTGTGGTGCTTCTAGCCGCCGCGCCAGCCGCGACGCTCGGTATAGCAAGCACCGGTACCCTCTACGGCGTGCTTGCAGCGGGACTCAGATCGCGCGAGACATTGTTGCCGCTTCTCTTGTTGCCCGTTCTCGCTCCGGTATTACTGGGCGCCACCCGCGCGTTCGAAGGTGGGCTAGAAGGGGCACCTAGCGATGCTTGGCCTTGGGTCGGATTGCTATGGATTTTCGCTACCTTCTATACGGCGTTCGGTGTCCTGGCGTTCGGGACACTTTGGGAGAACGATTGAACCCCCGAGATCAACTTCTTGACCCGCGCTTGCGTCGCGTTATCGGCGTTGGGGCCGTTATCGGTGTGGTCGCGTTGTGTTTGTTCGGGTTGTGGGGCGCGCCACCGGACGACCGACAAGGCGAGGCAATGCGGCTCCTGTACCTTCATGTGCCGTCCGCTTGGCTCGCATATTTCGCGTTTCTCGTCACCGCTATCGCATCTGCACTTTTCCTTTGGCCGCGTACGCGCTCAATTGTTTGGGATCGCGTAGCGGGCGCATCAGCTGAACTTGGCGTGATCTTCACCGGGTTGACTCTTGTTGTTGGTTCCCTCTGGGGGAGACCGATCTGGGGCGTGTGGTGGGCGTGGGATGCGCGACTGGTCACAACGGCAGTGTTGTTCTTCCTCTACCTCGGATACTTGGCTTTACGTCGCATTCCCGGTGATGCGATTTCAACTGGAAAGCGAAACGCGATCGCCGCGCTGATCGCATTCGTTGACGTTCCGATTGTTCATTTCTCCGTTGAATGGTGGCGCACCCTTCACCAAAAGGCCACGGTTTTCAATCCGGAACTCTCGGCAAGAATCGAAGGAGTGCAGGCCCTCACACTTTGGATAGCGGTATTGGCTTTCACTCTTGTTTACGTCTATCTCCTCGATCGGCGTTACAGGCTTGCGGTGATCGATGACGTCCTGGCCGAGCAGGCTCTCGAACAAGCGATAAAAATACGGACAGGCGACAATCCAGGGGTGGGGAGATGACTACCTCCGCATTGTTCGCCGCCGTCGTAAGGGCATCTCAATCCGACGCGTGGACGTATGTGATAACTGGGTGGCTGTTGACCGGCGCGGTCGTCGCTGGCTACTGGCTTCGAACGCGCGCTCGGATCCGGGTCGGCGAGACTCGTCTGAGTGCTGAGCGTGACCAGTGACATCGCCAACTCCACGCACCCAACCGCGGGCGCGCTACATCGTCGCTGCATTCGTTTGTATAGGCGCTGTAATTGCGGTCGTCATATTGGCGTTTGCTCTCAGCGGCAACGTCGTGTATTTCCGAACCGTGTCAGAAGCGACGGAGGCGCGTGATGATGACGGTCGCTTCCGTATTGCTGGGGCAGTTGTCCCTGGTTCAGTTAAAACGACCGATGAAGGGGTTGCGTTCGAGGTGACAGACGGTGAAGAGACCCTCTCAGTAATTCACAAAGGTGATACCCCACAGTTATTCGAGGACGGAGCGCCTGTTGTGTGCGAAGGGAAATGGGGTCGTGGCGATGCCTTCGCGTCGGATCGAATCATGATCAAACATGGTGAGGATTACACGCCTCCAAAGGTGAACACGGGCGAGCGGGGCGCGTGAAGGCTCAGATAGGCGTGCTTGCGCTCGCAATTGGAATCGGCGGTTCAGCCGTTGGAATGTGGTTGCTCGGTCTCGGCCTCTTGCGCAAAGACGAAGCGCTGCTTCGTAGCGGTCGCCGTTGCGTTTACCTCGTGCTGGGTGCTGCGCTACTTGCGGTTGGTGCGATGGAATGGGCTTTGCTGTCACATGATTTTTCTCTCCGATACGTCGCAGAAAACAACGCGCGTTCTACCCCTGTCCTGTTCACGATTACTGGTCTTTGGGCAGCCCTCGAAGGCTCAATCCTCGCGTGGGCTTTGATCCTTGGCGGTTATCTCGCGTTCATGGCTTACCGGTTTCGCGCACGTGTTGCCGATCCGATGGTGGCCTGGGCATTGATCGTTGCACTGTCTGTAGCGCTCTTCTTTTTCATTTTTATGGCGTTCGCTGCGAACCCATTTGAACTCGTTAGCGGTGTTATCCCAGCCGATGGACGCGGTCCGAATCCGTTAC
>SHUZ01000131.1 GCA_009694415.1 Acidimicrobiia bacterium | reverse complement strand
GTGAGAGCCTGATGCCAGCGCTAGATGGAGTTCTGGTTGTTGACTTCGGTCAATATCTCGCCGGTCCGTTTGGTCCCATGGTGCTCGGAGACCTTGGCGCGGATGTAATCAAAGTTGAGCCTGTCACCGGCGACGGCATGCGGCTAGCGGGTAAACCGTTCTTTGGATGCCAACGCGGAAAGCGCGACATCGCTGTAGACCTGAAGACGCCGGACGGTTTAGCGATCGCGCTGGAACTTATTGAGCGTGCAGACATTGTGCACCACAACATGACTGCTGGTGTTGCCAACAGACTCGGGATTGGCTTCGAGGATGCGAAGCGCGTGAATCCAGATGTTGTGTATTGCAATACATGGGCTTACGGACTGGAAGGGCCCCTTGCACACTTTGGTGGACTCGATCCGCTCTACCAAGCATCGGCGGGGCTCGAGTACGAAGCAGGCGCTGCACACACTGGTAACGCGCCGCTTTACTACCGCTTCGGCATGTGCGACGCCGCAAATGCAATGTTGTCAGTAGTGGGTTGTCTCGCCGCGCTTTACCACCAGCGTCGTACTGGTGAAGGACAGGATCTATGGACATCGTTGTTCGACGGCGGAGCATTGTTCGCGTCGGACGCCTTGCTAGTTGACGGCGAAGCGCTGGCACGACCGCGACTCGACAAGGGTTTGCATGGCGTAAGCGCTTGTTACCGCTTGTATGCAACGCAGGATGGTTGGATACAGATTGCGGCCGTGAAGGAAGCCGAATGGACTTCGTTGTGTGCGCTACTAGGCGTACTGGAACTCGCAGATGATGAGCGTTTCGCTGTGGCGGATTTGCGCGCAAACAACCGCTCGGAACTCGAAGCACTTCTTGAACCGCTGTTCTTAAACAAGACGAGCATGTTTTGGACACGCGCGCTCGATGAAGGCGGCGTTCCAAACGAGATACCTAATGACACGAACGGCGGTCAACAAGTTCTCTTCGACTCAGACAATGTCGCGCTGGGCCTTGTTGCTGAATACGAGCACCCGACGATGGGGAAGATGCGCCAGTTCGGTGAACTGATCGGATTCTCCGACACGCCAGGGAACATCGGCGGACCTCCACCGCGGGTAGGTGAGAACACGCGAGAGATCTTGGAATGGCTCGGGTACACAGATGATCGCATCGAGAAGCTTTCAAGTGAAGGCGTGATCTACTGGCCGCGTGCCGACTACGCATGGACGGTCTGAGCGCTGCGCTGATGGCCCAACTGGCTGGTCGAATAGTCGACGCGGAGCATCTCGATGCAGTTGCTTCCCTGTGTTCGCGGTCGTTGGTTGATTCGCCGACGCGCGAGGAGTTGCAGTTCATGTTGTTTGAAGTGGAACCCGTTGCTCAAGTTTGGGGCAACCCCGAGGTTGGCGTCGCGGCGGTAGCGGTACATCCCGCAGGCGCATTTCTGCGACTGCTTGTAGTTGATGGGGAACATCGGCGGCGCGGATACGGAAAAGAGTTGTTGGCATGGGCAGAGTCGGCGGCGCGTAATGCCGGTGCGCCCTGGTTGCACGTCGGGCACGAAGCGCCTTGGTACTTATGGCCCGGCGTTGACACGACCGAGCTTGGACTTTTGTGCTTGCTCGACCAGGCCAAGTACGACCGCGTCGACAGCGCTTGGAACATGGGCGTGGACTTAACGACGTTTGAAGGCGACGCCACCGGGGATGGCGAAGGCGCGCGGGTTGCCGTGGCCGCCGATCGCGTGGCTGTCGAAGAATGGACCGCCAAGCACTGGGCGCACTGGGCACCCGAAATGCTGCGAGCATTAGATCACGGCACACTTGTGGTCAGTCACGATGACAAGGGGATAACTGCTGCGTGTGCGTATGGAGCATCTCGTGAATGGTTTCTCGGTCCCGTCGCTGTGCGTCCAGACCTAATGGGGAGCGGCTCTGGGCAAGCGGTGCTTGTTCGTGCGTTGCAGGCAATGCGCGATGCGGGATTGGATCGGGCGGAGATCGCCTGGGTAGGACCGATCCGACCTTATGTGCGAGTTGGAGCAACTATCGACCGCGTCTTCTCAGTACAGAGGAAACGGCTCACCTAGGAGATTCAGGAACCGAGCCTGACGACCTTCGCTCCCCCAACTGATGAGTAGCGGCCAGGTGTGCACGTGAGAACAATGACCTGACAATCGCGCGCTGCCGTGTTTAACACCGCGCCCATGGTCGCGAGACGACCGGGGTCAGTCCATCCAAGAGCATCGTCAAGAATCACGGGAGCGCCTTCGTCGGTCGAAACAATCGAAGCACATGCCAGACGTCCAATGATGCCTAGTTGCTCCTGCGCACCAGTGCTTAGCCTGTCGAACTCGAGCGTAACGCCGCGGGTTGTTCGCGTTGCAATGCTGAGGTCGTCCGCCAACTCAACATCGAAGTCTGCCCCGAACACGATACGCCCGAGCCCCTTTACGCGTTCGCGGAAAGGGGCGACGTACCGCTGGTGAGCAGCAGAACGGCAATCCGAGAACGTGGCGTGCAAAAGAAGCGCAGCGCTAGCTCGCGCTTCAAGCCGGGAGTAACTATTGCCCAAGTGCTCTACGTCCGATCCAGCCGAGTCGAGCCGGTCAGCCAATCCCTGTTCACCGCGCGCATCAAGAGAGCCCCGCAGGTTCGCGATCCTCTGTTGGTGGTTATCGATCTCTCCACGCGCTCGCTTGACATGATCCTTAGCGTTTTTAGATTTATCTTCAAGACTTGTGGGGTCACTCGAGTTGAGATCTGCAATCGCTGCGTTCAATAACGCTCGATCTTTCTCAACGCTTGCGCGAGCTCCAGCTTCCTCCACATCGAGAAGATCATCGGAAGCACCCGCTCGAGCCAGTTCGAGTTCGGTGTCTGCCGAGTCATGTTCTTCTTTTGCGGAGTCGCGCTTCTGTACCGTGGTAGCGCACTCGAACTTCCTCGTGTTGAGATTGTCCTCTGCCGTCTTTAGGGAAAACTTGGCGTCTTCCAGGGCGGTCACTAGTTTCGTTGCGACATCCAGCGCGGTGTCGTACCCATGTTGCGCGATGTCAAGATCGACAGGCAGTGGCAGTTCTGCACCACGCGTAGACGCATATTCCTCGATCCGTATTTCGAGCCGTTTAATTTTTCCGATGATTTCGTTCGGTTCAAGGTCGCGCTTCGCATCTTTGAGAACTTGAACGGCATTCTCGCGGTCAATCGACGCGTTCTCACGTTCGCGCACTGCCGATCGCGCTTCTTGCAGATCCTTAACTCCAGCGGCGACACATAAGTGGGAGAGTTCATTTTCGGCTTCCTCCCTCTCTGAGGCCAGGCGTTGCGTGTCCACGCCCCCGGTCACGCTGATCTCCAAAGTGCCAGGAAGTCTGAGTTCGAGAGTCCCCGTGATTTCTCTTGTAAACGACCCCCCGGCGGGAAGATTCTCGACTTCGCCGCTTAGTTCAAGTGTCACTGCATCGAGTGCATTGACTTCGAGCTTCGCGGCCCCAACCTGCGCTGCTGCCCGTGCCGCCACAACTATGTCGTGAGCTCCTTGAATATTCGTGACCTGTGTTTGGTCGATGAATGTTCTTTCAAGAACGGCGTCGGCTTCGGCGATCTTCACCTCTGCACCGATAACTCGACGGTGGCGCTCCTGAAGTTGTTCTAGCTCAAGCTCATCCTTCCTATGGTCCCGATCAAGCTTCGCGGCTTCACAGGAATTAACAGAAGTACGCCATTCAAGCTCTAGCGAATCTCGCTTAGTCCTCGCTTCATCGCGGGTTGTTTCGTATTCAGCCACCTCCGGGACCAGTCGCTCAAACTCCGACTGCCGGTCTACCAAATCGTTAGCGCGTGTTTTCTCCGCTGTTACGAGTTCGCCGCGGCGTGTCCGCTTTATCTCGGAAGCCAAAAGGAGTGACTCCGTGACCTTGAGGCCGTTCTGCAGCGTTTCAACCGCGAGCTTCTGTTTCTCCAATACCTGCTCTGCCTCGACCAAGTCTGATGCGGCCGCCAGCGCGCTATCGAGCGCGTCCGAGTACCCCTCAGTTTCGGATTCGTACCGAACCAGCAAATCGACGTCAGCTTCCAGAGCGCGAAGTTCATTCTCCGCGTGCTCCTGCCGATCACGCGCTTCTTGCAATTGGTCTTCGAGCTTGCCTCGATCTGTGCTGGCTTTGCCGGTTTTCGTCCAATACTTAGCTCGTTCATCGACGATCCGATCCCACAAGTCGTCATCCGTATCATCGGCGATGTCACCCCCGGCCGCTCGGTCTAGTGCCCGGCCGAGCGAGGCCGTACCATCGAGGCACGCCTGCCCAAGTTCTTCGCCCTGCGCTACCCACAGCGCGCCCCATAAATCTTCATCGAGCGTCTCGTCGAGGATCGTACGCATCCGATCATGAGCCTCGCGACTGGTGAGTTGCTCGGGCATCGGTGCATGAACTGTGAGTTCTGTCGCCTTGTTCTGGTGCCAACGCTTTAGCAACGTGAACCGGTATGCCCCGGTCGAAAGCTCGATCTCTACCTCGGTCGCCACATCCCGGTTCACGGGCTTGGTGTACTTGACCTCCTTCTTGGTGCTGCTGTCGAGTTCGTTGAGAACAAGATCAATTGCCGCCACGATTGAGCTCTTCCCAATCTCGTTATCGCCTTCGATGATCGTTACGCCTGTGTCGGCGAACTTGATCGTTTCGTCGACGACACCGCGGAAGTTGCGCATCGTCAGTCGATGAATCCTCATGACCCACCGCCCGCGAGCCGATAGCAGAGGGCTAGCGCGTCCCTTGCGACCACTGCCTCGTCTCCATCGCTCTGGGCGATCTCGCCAATCTTTTCGAACGCCTCGCGGGCGAACCCAGACAACCCAAGCGATTCGACGTCGGCTTCGTCTGGTCGCACCACAAGGTCGGTACGGCGTTCCCAGTCATCCAACACTGCGAACAACTGCTTCCTATCGCCTCGGAGGTTGTCAAAATACGCCTTGTCTGCAAGAGACAGTTGACCCACCAACGCGAGTTTGACGATGGAGCGATCTTTGGAATGAAAGTTATCTAAGCGCCTACCAAGTTCGTCGATATCGGCGCGGGATGTGAGGTCGGCCTCAAGCACTTCGAACTTCCACGTCGCCGTGATTCGTTCGGTAACTTCGACGCGATCGGCATCGACGTCGACTATCAGGACGAAGCCCGGGTCAACCTCGACATAAGCCGTCGGTTCAGGAGCGCCCGAATACCAAATCCGCCCTGTGTTACCCACATCGGTCCGAGAATGCCGATCCCCTAGCGCGATGTAATGCACCTTGCCTTCACCTATCGCTGCTTCGGCGGGCGCGAGTGAGATGAGAACCGGGTTCGCCTTGTCGGGTGAGAGCGTGTCTATGGCTCCATGTCCGACGACGATTCGCACAGTGCCATCGGCAGGCAGCTCCCGGATTACCTCTGCAACAAGATCCGTAAGCGGACGTTTGCTGAACCATGGCGCGGCGACTAGTTCGACACCATCAGATATCGGCAATGTCCCCGGCGTGTCAAGCACGACAACATGGGCGGGACAGTTGTCGGTGAAAGTGCGGGAGCGAAAAACCGATGAAGGGTCTAGAGGGTCGTGGTTGCCGGGCAACAAATAGAACGTGACTTCTGGCGTCTTCTTCATCGCCTCCAGCGCGCGCAGAACGGTCTGCCGATTTACTTGATTGGTCTCGAACACATCTCCGCACACGACAACGAACGCACAGCCCTCTGAAACCGCGAGCGCCCCAATCGTGGCAATCGCGTCGATGCGAGCCTGACTGAACCTGGGTCGTGCTTCCTCGTCCAGGAAGGCCGCTGCCATGCCGAGTTGCCAGTCGGCGGTATGGATGAATCTGGTCATAAGCATCTGACAGTACCGGGAGGGTGAGACGATCACGCGGGCAATGATCTACAGGTCGGCCTGGCTGGCGAGATCTGTCCGGATAGGCCAAGGTAAGCCCCACCAAACACTCCACCAGGACAACAACCATGCAGGCACTCCAACTAACAAAGTTCAAACACCCGCCAGACCTTCGCGAGGTCGATGATCCAACCCCCGGCCCCGGAGAGGTCCTGGTACGAATCGGCGGCGCTGGTGCCTGCCACTCCGACCTGCACCTAATCCATGACTTCGACGAGTCGCTGGTGCCGTTCAAACTCCCGTTCACGCTTGGCCACGAGAACGCGGGGTGGGTCCAGGAACTCGGTGTAGGTGTTACCGGGCTAGAGATTGGTCAACCGGTGGCCGTCTACGGACCATGGGGATGCGGCAGCTGCAAACTCTGTCTCGAAGGTAGAGAGAACTACTGCACCAACCAGGCGCAACTCCCCTATGCCGGAGGCGGTCTTGGCAGGGACGGCGGTATGGCGCCGCTACTACTTGTACCTAGCGCCCGACTACTTGTTCCCCTTAGCGATCTAAACCCGGTCGACGCAGCACCACTGACCGACGCTGGCCTCACGCCATACTCAGCAATCAAACGATCACTCTCATTGCTTGTTCCCGGTTCGACGGCCGTAGTAATCGGCGCAGGCGGTCTAGGCCACATAGCGATTCAATTACTTGACGCCCTAACTCCCGCGACAATCGTTGCCGTCGATTCAAACCCTGATGCACGCAAGTGCGCGCTAGATGCAGGTGCCGTGCATGCATTCGCACCGGGACCCGAAGCAATCATGGAAATACGTTTGTTAACCGGCGGGGTTGGAGCCGAACTCGTTCTCGACATTGTTGGCGTCGACGACACGCTCGCGTTTGCAGCCGCCGTCATTCGCCCACTCGGGCATCTCACCCTCGTCGGTATCGGTGGCGGTTCATTCCCGTTCGGTTTCTTCACGGCGCCATACGGCGTTTCTCTCGCCACCACCTATTGGGGTTCACTTCCAGAACTCCTAGAGGTACTTACGCTCGCCGACGCGGGGAAGGTGCGTGCCG
>SHUZ01000130.1 GCA_009694415.1 Acidimicrobiia bacterium | reverse complement strand
GCATTGCAAGCGCGGCCTCTTTGATCTTGCGGTCTAGGTCGCGCTTTGGATTTTCGAAGTATCTGTTCTTGATGAGTTGTTGGGTGATGGTTGAGCCACCTTGTAGACCACCGCTCGCGACGTTGCTAAGTGCGGCGCGCGCCATGGCCTGGAAGTCGACACCAGGGTTGTCGTAGAACGTTCGGTCTTCAGTGGCGATCACAGCGTCAATGACCACCTGGGGAACATCAGCGAGCTTCGCCGGTTGCCTGTCATGGAGGCCGAGCGCGTCAAAGAATTCGCCATCATCGTCGTAGAGCACGGTCCGCTCTTCGAGCGATTCGAGACTGGGGGCAACCTTGCCGGTGTATTGACTGCTCGCAAAAATGCGCGCCATGCCGGGAAGAAGCGCGACGAGACACGCTCCAATTGCCACGCCGCCCACTAGGACGATCGCGGTCAAGCGCATGAGGCGGCGGCGTTTGACCATGACCCATAAGGTTCCCACACCACCGACCCCTCAAAGGGGTCACCCCGCTAGGAACTCGCGAACCTCGGCCTTGGCAGCGTCTAGATCTTCCACGCTTTTCTCAATCGCGGTAGCAGTGCTTGTGAACACGAAAACACAGTCGACTACCGGTTCCCCGGCAGCAATTTCAATAGCCACTGCATATGCAGCACCCTGCAAGCGATAGCGCGCGACCCGCTCAAGGGCCTCACGTTCGTTACGGACGGTGTCGGTCTTGTAATCGACAACAACCAGTCCCGCGGGTGTGCGTACCAATAGATCTAGGTAGCCCTCGAGTACGCGGTCTCCTGCTGGCACTGCGACATAACACTCACGCCAATACTCCCCTGCCGCTGCGGTACGGATGATCGGAGTATCAAGAGCGCGCCTCACAAGCGTTGCTACATCGTTTGCGCGATCTGGAATGCCCTCTAGTAGTGCTTGTGCTTTGGCCAATCCGTCCGTTCCCTCGCCAGTCGCTAGATCCACAGACTCAAGAACCGCGTGTACCGCTTTACCAATAGCGGTTCCGGCACGTCCTGGTCGCCACTGCAGAACACTGGCGAAACCGGCGTCGGAAATGGAGGCGGAACTGGAGTCGGCACCAACATCGCCTAGATCTTCGGTGTCGTCTTCTATTTCGGCATCGGCAGCGAGACTCGCGGCGGTTGCGCGCGCAATGGCAGTTGGCGAAATAGAACGGGAGTGCCGATGTGCATCTAACAGCGATCGCCGTGCATCCAACCAGGACGATCTGGCTTCGTCGAGATCTTCAGCGTCTAAATGTGATGCAGGCAGCGGTCCCGCCTCCATGATATCTGGCAACTCGTATCCTGCCTGCCAAACGCGGCATGTCTTGTCCATTACATCTTCGGACAACGCCCACAGGGTTTTCGCGAAACACGCCTGATCCTCCGGGTGGTGCACGGAAGCGATTAGGTAGTCACGTGCGCGCGTGCACGCGACATAAAGCAAGCGTTGTTTCTCGTGATCATTCATTTCCGCGTCTATGTCTGCGAGCATCAGGAAGTTCGACGTTGCCGTGTCTTTACTCATCTTGATTTCGACGCCGCCGTTTGCATCCCAATGCACGCCGATCCCACGGTTCCCGCTCTGCTTCTTCCCACCTAATCCGGATAGCACGACGATCGGAAACTCAAGACCCTTCGCACCATGAACTGTGAGGATGCGGACTGCGTCATCATCGGTCTCTGGCAGTACCGGTTCACTCACTCTGGATGCATCGCCAGCCTGCAGGTCGGTCCATTCCAAGAATCCGAGCAAGTCACCGCCCTGCGACTCTGCGAACAAGCGAGCCTGGTCGAGCAAGTAGCGGAGGCGACGCCAAACGTCACGGGGCCGCGGTTGGGCGAATGCCAATTCGAAGCAACGCCGCTCCCGGATGACTCGCGCCAGCAATGCGCTCGGCTCCAACCACCATCGATCTTCGTGAAGCCCTCGCAACCAGACGAGCGCGGCAACTACGGGGTGCTCCGCGTGAAGAGAAGCTGGCGGCTTGCGTCGAACATCCCATCTACCGCCCGCTGCAACAAACTCCCAAAGGTCGTCATCGCCACATGCCATCGCTGGCGAACGCAATGCTGCAACCAGCGCAATCTCATCTGCGGGATCGGCGATGACACGCAGGATTGAGATCAAGTCGCGTACTTCTTGGCTCTCGTAAACGGGAACACCAATTTCGGCCCTGTACGGGATGCGCATGCGGTCTAGGGCTTGGCGCAGGAACGGCAACGAAGTTCGTGCCGGCAGGAGAATTGCGATATCTGAGAGACGGGCATCACGCCACGTGCCTTCGGCTTTGTCGAACACGGGCCACTGGTTTGGGCTGAACTCGATGGCCCCGATTGCAGCTGCGACATCGTTGGCTTCGAGCGTGCGAACCGCGTCGGCGTTGAGATGCTCCTCTTTCTTGTGTGGACCGCCGAGCAGCGCAATACGGTGGTCTCCTGCGCCATCCTCGCGGTGAGCGAGAAGTGGCTCGTAGGCGGGCTGCTGACCGGACCTCTCTACCTCCATCACCTGTCCAAAGACCGTGTTCACCCATGACAGGATCGTCGGAACACTTCGGAAGTTGGTTACAAGCGGAACAGGATCGTTGCCTCCGTATGCATCTCGAGCCGCAAGAAACAGCTGAATATCTGCGCGGCGGAATCGATAAATCGACTGCTTCGGATCTCCCACGAAGAACAGTCGCTCAAGTTCCACAGACACATCGGCCCACGGACCGGTCAACTCTTCTTCGCTCTCATCTGGAACTTTCGCTATCAACACGGCGAGTTCGATCTGGATCGGATCCGTGTCTTGAAACTCATCGAGGAGCAGCCGCGTATAGCGATCGTGGATTGCTTGGCGCGACACCGGGCTCGTTCGCAACAACTTTCTTGCAAGAACGAGTAGGTCGTGGAACTCGAGGTGTCCTTCGGCGCGGCGCTCCTCTGCCGCTTGAAGGGTGAAGCGCGCCAACTCGACGGCGAAAGTGCGTAACACGTCGTCGACGGCATTGTTCTTTAGCTCTTCCCATGCCTCTTCGGCTTCTTTCAGGGTTTCTCGAACATATTCAACGTCGTCCCAGTTGCCCTTCTTGCCATTGCGGTTCTTCCACTTGATTGGATCCCTTAGTGCACGCACCAGTTCGTGATCAGTTGCGTTATCGAGCAAGTGGGCAACGTGATCGATGCTGGCCTGCTTGTTGGCGAGGTGCTGAACGAGCACGTCTGCAGGAACATCGGGGATCGGCCATAACGCGCGCACCTCCGTCACTGCATCGATCATGCGAGCCCGATTGATGGGCCGTAACGCAGGCGAGTCGAGAATGATCGCGTCGAGCCTGTCCCAGTTTCTTGCAAAGACAATGGCGACATCGCGCAGTGAAGCTTTGTATTTATGGTCGATATGCACGTTGAGCCACACGGCGCGCGTGATCACTTCTTCTAGGGCGGGTTGCGCGAGCAATATGTCGACAAATGTTTCCCAGCGTTCTTGGAACTCGAGTTGGGAGGAGATTTCGTCGAGCACATCGATGCGCGGAGGGAGACCTATCTCGATCGGGTGTTCAGAAAGAATGCGCGAAGCGAACGAATGGAGCGTGCCGATAGCTGCAATGTCAGCTTCGGCTAGCGCTTCTTCGCACCGGGCCCGCACTTCTTCGGAATCGCTCGTCACTGCCAAGCGCTCCAAGGTTTCCCTGACGCGCTCACCCAACTCGGACGCGGCTGCAATGGTGAAGGTGATGGCAGCGATTTCCCGAAGTGGAACGCCAGACGCCACCAACCCGATGACACGCTCAACTAGTTCGTGGGTTTTGCCGGTACCAGCCCCTGCCTCTACGAACAACAACTCATCGAGACCGTCCCGCGTGATGCGCGCTCGCGCAGGAGCGTCGGCCAACTCGATCGGCTTGGCGCTCATGCGTCGTCCGCTTCGTCGGTAAAACTGGGCTGGAGGGCGTAGATGCGCTGCATCTCTGGGGCATCGGCCTTTGCGTCGGCGCAGCCAACTCGATCAGAAGGGCAGAGGCGATCGAAGTCACAGAATCCACAGTTGTCTGCAGTGCCAAAGAATGTGCTGTGCGCACCAGGAACTGCAGCGAAGACGCCTTCGTCTATGCCACACGCGATCTCGGAGAGAACCGCTACGAAACGGTCGCTCACTTCATCATCGACCGTGTATCCGATCTGTTTGAAGGCGCCTGTGCGTGTAGCGAACCAGTAGTTGGCGGACGGAGGTTGGCCGGAACCCTGCGCCGCACCATCGAGTTGCGCACGCGCAGCTGCCGCATAGAGAGGAAGTTGCAACAACGTGCCCGCCATCACAGGGTCCTTCTCTATCCCCTTGTACTTCTTGGTTGAACCCGTCTTGTAGTCGATGACCTTCAGGGAGCCATCGGCCGCGCGGTCCACGCGGTCGGCACGGCCACGGAACGAGAGTTCACGGCCGTCGGGCAACTTGATGACGACGGGTGCTTGCCCATCGAATCCGAACGCCATCTCAACACTCTCGGGAGTAGCGCCCGCTTCTTTGCGGTACTCGTTGTCCTTGTCTAGGAACGTGAGCAGGTCGGCAATGAGTTCTTCACTCTGGATCCGCCAAAGCAGCGGCTTGCCCGTCTTGCCTGCCGCTTCATATTCGGCACACACATCGCGCGCTAGATCGACCATGCGGGCGCGGTCATCGTCGGACCAAAGGTCACGTGGTGCAATGCGCTTTTTCGCAGGCTGATCGACGACGGGTTGCATAAACCGTTCGAGAACTGCATGCACGAGGCTGCCTCGATCGAGTGCGGACAATTCGACAATTTGTTCGGGCTCTTCATTGTCGCCGAGATGCAGGACCGAGCCGAGGAAGTAGCGAAAGGGACACGCGGCCCAGCCTTCCAATCGAGTGGCCGAAACGATTTCGCCTTTCGTCGGCGCAGGGGTATCGCAACCTTCGAGGTTTCCGTCCCAACGCGTGAGCGCTTCCGAAGAGCGGGAGCGGATTGCATCGATCCCATTTTGTACCGTCGCGTCGGCCGCAATGGGGTGGTCAACAACGTCGCCGCCCCGGTCGTTCCAAACAACCAGTCGTGCAAGATCTCGATCGGCTAGTGACGCATGGACGCGCGCATCGCGTGTTCCTGAAACGAACGATGCGACGCTCGTCAACCCGTCTTCGACACCTAGGTCGTCGAACGTGCTTGTGAATACGCGCCCTTTGCCTTGCAACTCTGAAGCTATGCCGAGGAGCCAACGCGACGGACCGAGACCGCGGCCTGTGCGATGTTCACCTCGCGGCGAGAGGAGCAACCTTTCGTTGGCTCCTGCAGCGATGGTGGCTAGCAACTGCCTGTGCGTGTCACGGATTGCATGGATGCGCAGCGCTAGCTCTGCGTCTACCGCTAACTCACGGTCAATATCGTTGAGGAGCGAATCTTCACGCCGCGGAGCGGGGCAGGTTCCTTCGACCAGTCCGAGAACAATCACCAAATCCAGATCTAGCCCGAGACCCAGTGCGAGAGAACCGCACACGACACCTTCACCGAAGCGACCGATGCGTTCCATGGGTGCTTCTAGTTCGAGCGATAGTGCGCGACGGAACACAGCGAAGCTGGGCGATGGCTCTATGTCGTCGAGCACTGCAAGGCGTTCGAGGATGGCCGCCACTCGATCGGCAGCGTCTGCCTCGGACGTAGGCCATCGCTCGCGAGAGCGTTCGTCACCGAGAATACGCGCGAGTAGATCGCTCGCCCATCGTGCGTGGCCGGACCAGCCGCTCGGGATGCGACTGGCATCTACTTGCGGTGCGAGATCCGCGACGAAGGCAGCAAGTGCCTCGGCTTCGTCGGCGTCGCGGAGCGTGGCTGCGATAGCGCCTTCGTTGCGCCCTTCGGCCTCTTGTTCGGCTGCGCGCGCACGTCTTTCGGTGGCGAATGCTTCGAGACGGTCGGCCCATTCGGTTTGGCCGCTAACCACTCCGGCCTTGCGCGATAACACGTCCCATAGATGGCTGGGAACGCGATTGTCCGATGCGTCGCGCACGGGCGCGCTGGTGAGGAGCGCAATAACTTCGTTGCGACGCAGGTCGGCATCGACAAGATCGGTGAGGCGCAGAAGCGTGCGGCCAACGAGGCTGCCGTCGAGGCGACGGATGGGTGGCGCGTTGTGCGGAATGTCTGCGTCTGTAAGTTGCTCGTGGACGGTGCGGGCGTAACGGGTGGGCGCAGGGAAAAAGATCCCGATGCGATCGAGGGCGATGCCGCTCTCGGCTGCCGCGGCAACCTTGCGAACTGCTGCGCGCACTTCTTCATCGGGGTCGGCTACACGAACGATGGAGGTAATCGCGGTGGTTGTTGACGCAGGCCGGTCGGTAAGCGCGATACCTAGCCGGTCGCATAGTGCTTGCACTGCCGCGTCTGCATCTGCAGCACCGGTCCACCCGATGACGGCCCGGCTCTTTGCGCGAGCAATCACGGCTTTCAACAGATCGGCGAGACCGGGTGAGCATGGTTGCGGCAGGTAGAGAACGATTTCGCCTAACGCATCGAGAGCACCTCGGTCGCTTTCTACTTGCTTGCACGCGCCGTGCGCGAGCGCGTCTTCGTCGGCGTATCCCTTGAGACGAACGCGGACACGTTTGAAGAAGGCGACCACCGCTTGAGCGCGAACGGACCCGGACTCTTGAAGACGCTGGATGGTTGCGGGACGCGCGCGACTTAGTTCGCCATAGCAACGCGATAGGGCGGCTTCGGTGGCTACATGGCCGGCAACCGGTGCGAAGAAACCGGGATCGTGATCGAGTTGTTCACGCACGGCGGCGGCGAGGAGTGGGTTGGTGAGCGGATCCAGTCCTTGCGCTGCGATCGCGCGTCTACCGAGTATTTCGGCGAGACGAAACGGGGTGACGAAGTTGACGTTGACAATGCCCTGGCGTTGGGCGCCGAGCAATCTACGAGCCGCTAGACCGACCGT
>SHUZ01000129.1 GCA_009694415.1 Acidimicrobiia bacterium | reverse complement strand
GGTTCGGCAGCCCAAATGGGCCGTATGTTCCCGGTTGGGGTTCGCCAGTCCAGCACTGCCGCATCAACTCAATCGCCCCTTCAACGCGCAAACCGCGTGCTTTCCGTGGCACCTCAAGCGCGTCGAGTTCCTCTGCTAACCAGGCTGCACCAGCCCCAAGCACCACCCGCCCACCGGATAGTCGGTCAAGCGTAGCGAGCTGCTGTGAAAGGGCTCTTGGCTCTCGCAATGGCAGCACGCAAACTCCGATGCCAAGCCGGACCCGCGACGTCACGGCGGCGATGTAACTAAGCGTTACAATCGATTCGAACCACCAGCCTCCTTCCGGCAGGAAGAAGCTCCCGTCCTTACTGTATGGATACTTCGACTCATACTCTGCCGGTATTAACAGATGATCAGTCAACCATATACCATCAAATCCCGCGTGTTCGATGGCCATGGCGGCTTCCCGCGCGTCAATGCTCTCGAGCGCGTCTCCAAAGTTTGGCAGGCCGATCCCCACTTCGATTTTCTGAGCACGCTTAGTCTCTCCACTCATCAGAATTCATCCAGTCCCAATGACCTTGCGATGATTCTCAACTGAATCTCAGCGGTACCCTCGCCAATAACGCTCTCTGGTGCATCCCGATAGAGCCTTTCGACTCCGTACTCAGGGGTGTAGCCCCATCCGCCGTGCATATGAAGCGCTTGGGTCGTGGCACGCTGGGCGAGCGTCGTCGCAGCGAACTTTGCTTTGCTCGCCGCGATTGTCGCGTCCTTGCCTGCCATTGCTAGCCGGGCAGCCCTATAGATGAGAAGGCGGGCCGCATCGATCTCGATGTCTAATTGAGCAAGTCGATGGCTGATGGCCTGATAACGGGAAATGGCATGCCCAAAGGCCCTTCTCTCCTTGGCATAAGCCAATGCACGCTCGTACGCATCTTCAGCAAGTGCCAGCCCTCTTGTCGACACCAGGATGCGCCCCTCGGTCAGCGTGCGCACCAGTTGCTTGAAGCCGGCATCCCTGGTTCCGAGAAGAGCCGACTGGGGAACACGAACATCGTCGATAAACACCTCAGCCGTGTCAGAGGACCGATTGCCGAGCTTCTTCATCGGACGTCGCTCCAAACCGGGTGTGTCCCCTGGAATGACAAACATGGCAATCGATCGGTCACTCGACTCTCCGGGCTCGAGGTAGGCCGCAACAAGCAAATAGTCCGCAATTGAACCATTCGTGATGAACACCTTTGAGCCATTAAGACGGAAGTCACTGCTTCCCGCGTCTTGCCTAGCTGACGTTTGCAGTCCACGGACGTCCGAACCCGCGCCAGGCTCCGTAAGGGCAAATGCTCCGATATACTCCCCGCGTAGTGCAGGGGCGGCAAACTGCTCTCGCTGCTCCTCATCGCCAAAATAGATAATCGGCGCAATGCTAAGGTGAGCATGTGCAAACACTCCGGCAGATATGCCGGCACTTGCACGCGTCAACTCCTCAATCAACAGGCACTCACAGATTATGTCAAGGCCTTGGCCACCTAGGCTCACGGGGTACTTGATCCCTAGTAGGTCATGCTCCGCAAGCATCGGAATGAGTTGGCGAGGGAACTCTTCTTTCTCTTCTGCAACGCGGGCTAGATCACACACCTCTCGATCTACAAACCTGCGCAACACGGCCCGCATATCGACGTGCGCCTGGGACAAGCCAAAGCTGGTGATGTCCGACGATCCGTCTTCAGCATTTCTTGCCTCTACACCACCTTCTGCAGCACCCATGTTAGGGCGCTTCCTTTCTGTGATCGAGAAAAGCGCCCAGTCGGCCTTTATGCTCGGTGGACGCGAAATGAGCCGTCTGTACGTAACCCTCGTAGTCGATGAGCGTTGAGAACGTCGTTGATTCCGCCATGTGTAGCGACAGTTTTGTCGAAGCCGTTGCCCATCGCGGACTGGCCGCGATCTTCTCACCAAGGCTCGTGGTAGCCGCGCCTAACTCTTCATCAGGTACCACCTGGCAGAAAAGCCCCAGATCCCTTCCTTCCTCGGCACTCACGGAATCCCCGCTAAGAAGGATGCGTGCCGCCCGCTGCGTGCCAATGGCCTTTTGCAGTAGGTAGCTGCAGCCCATGTCAGCCGCCGATAGACCTACGCGCGAGAACGAGAAATCGAATCGTGCCGATTCACCCGCGACAGCCAGATCACAGGCCAACGCCAGTGCCGCGCCTCCGCCAACCGCAGGCCCGTTCACCGCGGCTATAACCGGCTGATCGAGTTGCCGAATCCGACTAATCAGTTGGTTGAAGCGCCGAATGACGTCGAAATCCATCTCTGGGTCGGCGCCATCGGCGGACATAACGGAAACGAGGTCGCCTCCCGCACAGAAGACACTACCCTCGGCTGCAAGTACTACCACAGCAATTTCGCGGGAGCGAGAGATCGCGGCAAAGTGCTCCTCTAGCTCATCTGCCAGCTGAGGCGTCAGACTGTTGCGGGACTCTGGCTGATCGAGAACAAGGCGTAGAACTTGGCCGTTCCGTTCCTCGCGTACGGATGTCATAAGGTTTCACCTGCAACAACAGGTCCAGGAAGATAGAGAATCTGCCCGACCATGGAGCCGGCCCCAGCCGACAACAGATATGCCACACTCCTGCCTACGCCGTCAGCAACTGACGCTCTGTTGGTGTCGCCAGGTATATACCTTTCAATAATGCCGTTAACAGCCACACCATTGGGCGCCAGCTCGCGCGCTATGGCCTTGGTATATCCAGTTACACCCCCCTTAACTGCCGCTAAATGGGAAGTCTCACCCTCGGCTGAGATCCCCCCAATCGCGATATTCACAAGTCGGCCGCGACGGTGGTCGCGCATTGCCAAAGCAGCCTCGCGAGTAAACCTGGAAAACTCAGCAAGCTGATCCGCGGCTTCGCTCTGCCAAATCCTTCCCTCAAGTGCGTCAAACGCTGCATACGTGTTTGACAAACTGAGCACATAGACCAGAGCACTTGGTGGCTGGAACGATGACGCGACCTCCGATATGACCTCCCTCGCGGATCCGGTTGGCTCGAACTCACGCAGCGCCATGTCATCCCCCTCGCTGTCACCCCGCTGCGCAATGTCTGGCGCAAAAAGCCGCGTTCCATGCGCGTCCTTACTTACGAGCGCGACGGACCACGCCGTGGCCGGAAGGTAACGGAGGATGGCATTCACGGTGTCGGGGTGATCAGACACAAGAACTGCGAGCTGTCTATCCTCGGAGTTCAGATGACCGCACCCGAGTTCGGCGAGATCAGCCCGCCTGAAAGTCCTGACCCGTCGTTGGTGCCGAGAAACGCGACCGCTTCAGCAATTTCGGCTGGCGTGGAGAGCCGCCTGAGGGGGAGGGATTCCATGTGCGCTGGACTTCGTTCATCGGGTCCGACCATGGGCGTGTTAGTTGGACCCGGGGCAACGCAATTCACGGCAATCCCCGTCGGCGCAAGCTCATAGGCCAAGGCCCGACTCAGTTCGATGACCGCGGACTTCGAGGCGCAATAGTCTGAATAGCAAGCTGCCCCACTCAATCCCAGTTCCGAGGCAATCGTCACGATCCGGCCGGAAGGCGCATCGCGCATGTAGGGCACGACCTCACGACAGAACAGGACGGTGCCAGTGAGATTGACGCTCAGAACGCGATCCCATCTTGCGTCAGTCAACTCGGCTAGCGCAATGGATCCGCCGATACCTGCCGCCGTCACGAGCAGTTCAATAGGTTCGCCTCTGCCTGCAATAGCGCGTACTGCTTTCCTCACCTCGCTTTCACTCGCGACGTCTACGCTGTAGAACGCATCCGTTTGCTCGGCTCTGGGTTCACGGTCGCATCCCACGACATAGAATGACCGGCGATGCAACGCGGCACATATCGCTTGACCAATACCCCCTGCTGCGCCCGTTACCACCGCTGTGCTCATTCTAAGGTCGCTCCATCCGCTCTTGGCCGGTTGGAGCCTTCGATGCCGAAGTCTTCCACCAGTTGGCGATGTCTTCACCGGCAGCGAGATAGACGTCTCCGTCCCCTTGGATCAAGGCCAGTATCTCATCCAAGACCCGGAGTCGGTTGGGACGTCCCATAACCTCCGGATGCCCCGTCGGAGTAAACAATCCGCCCATGTCCCGCACCCCTACATAGACGTCCCGCCAGAGCGAAATAAGATCATCGGCGGTACGCACCACGTTAATCTCCGGAGCGCCCAGCACATGTGGCGCCATCAGCGAGTATCCCCAGTCATCCGTACTCCAATGGATCGGGAGCTCTACAAGACGATCAGCGTCGCCTTCAACACCGTGGAGATACGGGAATATGTCCCCCATGAACGAGGAGTCATAAAGTAAGCCAAACTCCCGCAGGAGATCTACGGTCGACGGGTTGACCTCTGCCCAAGGGGCGCGATAGCCAACGGACCGACTCCCAGTCAGCTTCTCCAAGATTTCACTGCTGCTCTCAAGTATCTCTCGTTCCATCGCCGGTGGCAAACGAAAGGGCGGCTCGTGCAGATGGCCGTGCAAACCAATCTCGTGGCCTTCCGCGACTATCATGCGGACTGAATCCGGATGCAGCTCCGCTGTAGCAGTAGGAACAAAGAAGGTGGCGCGGACATCTCGCCGACGCAATATCCGCAGAATCTCATACACCCCGACGGTGGCACCGTACTCAAACTGCGACATTGTGATCGGTCGCTCGGCATTTCGTTCGTCGGCGAAGAGAGGACCCGACTCGCAGTCAACATCAAAGGAAACCAGGGCAGCGGCTACACAATCGTTGGGCCATAGCTTCATGAGGACTCGCTTTCGTCGTTGATAAGACCGCGCAGCGTAGCCTTGTCGACCTTGCCGCTACCGAGCATGGGGAGTTGGTCACGCACCTCGAACTCCTTTGGCACCTTGTAATTGGCAAGCCGTTCCTTACACCATGCGGCGATCTGGGCTGGATCAACTGACTTGCCAGATCCGCTTGCCAAGAACGCAATTCCCACCTCGCCCCATTTCGAATCGGTCCGGGAAAGCACGGCTGCAGCCGTAACAGCCGGGTACTCAGCGAGCACGGTCTCGACCTCTGCAGGGTAGACGTTATAGCCGCCAGACTTGAACATGTCGCCGATTCTGCCTACTAGTACTAGCGCCCCATCATGTCGCTGGTAGGCGATATCACCAGTTTGCAGAAATCCATCCGCATCGAACAGCTCCTCGGTTTCTTTCGGCATGTTCAGGTACCCGGGGAATACGACATCGCCCTTGACCAGCACCTCGCCAGGCTCGCCGTCCGGTACGCATGACCCATTTTCATCGACGATCTTGACCTGAACCGTCTTGTCAGGACGACCGACAGTTGAAACCAGTGTCTCCACACTGTCTTCCGGAGCGGTAAATGCGTAGCCGCCAGAAGTTTCAGTCATCCCGAATCCCGCCGTGACGACGGCACCGCCCGTGCGCTCATGAAGAAGTCGGACTGCATCAGGTGACAGTGGCCCGCCAAGCGGCCACACGTAGTCAACCGAGCTGAGGTCTGCCGATTCGAAGTTAGGTGTCTCGATACACATCATGATCATTGCCGGTGAGCCCTCCCACAAGTTCAAAGCCTCGCGCTCGATAAGCTCGAGCGTGCTCGCAGCATCAAACTTTTCGACCATGAAAAGGGTGCCGCCAACTGCCAGGGTCATCATGCATGTCTCCGTCAACCAAGCGACATGGTTGATCGCGTAGTCCGTAAGGGTGCGCGGTCGCCCCCCAAGGAGCCGAGCCATGATGTCCGTTCCGAGCAGGAGCCCGCGGTGTGTCAGCATCGCACCCTTGGGACGTCCGGTCGAACCGGACGTATAGAGAATGGCGGCAACGTCGTTCGGCGTGACCTTCTCGCGGATTCGTACCAAGGCCTGCGATTCTTGCGAGTTGAGACTTGCGATGAGGGAGGGGAGCGGACGACCGAAGTCAGTCTCGGAAAGGGTAAACCAACTCTCGATCAGCCCCGATCTTTCAAGCTTCTGAATAATGGAGTCGGTCACACCCTCGATGGCATCGATGAAGATCCGCGGCTCCGCGTCCTTAACGATAAATTCGAGTTCGTTGTATGTGTACTTGGCGTTCAGTCCCAGGTAGGCACCTCCAATGCTGCTCGCGGCAAACATGGCGACGAGGCATTCAATGCGTGAGTGGCCTCGGACTGCAACCCGATCCCCGGGGCGAACTCCCGCCGATACAAGTTCAACTGCGTATCGATCGATTGCAGTAACAAGTTCAGAGTAGGTCAAGGAGGTACCCTGCTGTGAAACAGCATCGGCCTCGGGGCGAGCAGCCGACTGCGCTCTGACAGCCTGATCAAGCCGCAGTGCGGCGGGGATCGCAGGTCTCATAGTCATTGCTTCCGTTCACCCCAGACAGAGTGACCGTCCTCAGGGGGCCAGAAGTACTGGAGGGCGGAAGCCTCCAGAGCAGGCTCATTGTTGCCCTTGGTTTCCCACAAGATCTGCATGCTGACCAGATAGTGGCGCGGCCGCTTCTCATGTACTTGGTTGATGGTTATCCGGACGCGGATAGGCGTGCGGACATCAACGGGTCGGTGCCAACTAACCTGGTCGTATCCATAGTTGAACGTAGCCACTTGCTGGGTGGTTCGAATTGGAATGCCCAATTTGTGTTCCTCGCCAGCATGCATGGATAGCATCAGGAAAGGATGCACGAGCGGTTCAATATGGAGGTGTTCGTTGCACCAGACTGGATCCGAGTAGATCGATTGAAAATCCTGAGCAAGGTGGAGGAAGACGTCGTTCTTGGGCTGGTCGAGTAGGAACCAGTCAGTCACACCGATTTCGACTCCAGGATTGTTCTTCAGAGGCTCGAAATAGTCCTCAATCCGGTTCACAGAGCGAATGCCTCCTTAACAATAATGTTCGACACCAGATCCGATGCCACGAACCATGGACTCTCTCCTCTTTCGATCTCACCTTCGTGGCTAGTAACGATCTCAGTGACGCGGTCTAGATGCCTCACGTTGTCCAGTACCGAGTGAATACGGAACTGCGAACCGACGAGTAGAGGACTGGGGAATCGCACGCGACCCAGACTGACTGGGCGCCAGATGTGCGAATCCGTAGACGCTGTCGGAATACCTGCTTGCGCCAGTGCCCAGGGAATCAAAC
>SHUZ01000128.1 GCA_009694415.1 Acidimicrobiia bacterium | reverse complement strand
GTGTTGCTCGGACATTGGCGCTTGGCTTCTGCATGTTTCGGATGGGGACTGGTTGGTCTCGCGCTCTTCGTCCCCATCGCCGTGGTCACGCATTGGGCATGGTTGGGCTTGTCGGGCACGCGCAGTGTGCTCGGTGGCGAAGCGGACATCGGTCGCCTTGTGCAACCGACGATCAACACTGCTTTACTCGGAGTCGGTGCCGCGATTATTGCAATCATTGTGGTGTTTCCGGTCGCGTATCTAACGGCTCGCTACCGGTCGCGTGTCGGAGGATTGGCAAACGCGCTCGTGGTAAGTGGGTTCGCGCTTCCCGGCCTGGTGATAGCACTCGCGCTCGTTGGCGCCAGCTTGCACATCCCGTTGCTCGATCACTTGTACCAAACATTCCCCCTTCTCATATTCGCTTACATCGTGCACTTCGGGGCTCAAGCGATGCGTTCTGCGCAAGTATCGGTCGAGGCTGTGCCGAGTCATCTACGTGATGCGGCCCGCGCCCTTGGTGCTGGCAGGGTACGTCGCTTGCGCACAGTCGAATTGCCATTGATGGCACCCGCCCTCGCAGCCGGCGGTGGACTCGTACTCCTCTCTGTCATGAAGGAACTCCCTGCCACTCTCTTGCTCGCGCCCATCGGTGTCGACACACTCGCTGTCCGGATATGGAGCGCGTCGTCAGAAGGTTTTTACGCTCAAGCCGGGCTCGGTTCGGTGATGCTCGTAGCCCTTGCGGCTGGGCTCACTTGGGTCTTAACGATCCGGCGGATGGAGCGTCTCTGAGATGCTCCTAAGCCGACGAGACAATTTGTAGTAACTTGCAACCGGCTTACGACAAGCCCGAGATGAGGACTTATATTCGCTATCAAGGAGTTTCAATGAGAGGGACTAAGACGAGGTGGGTGCTAGCGGCCATGGCGGCTGGCATGTTGGTATTCACTGCCTGCGGCAGCAGCGACAGCGAAGAAGCAGACGTGGACACCGAAGAGCACATGATAGAAGATGCGAAGTGCGAGCCGTATGGGGTGTTCTCGGACTCGACAACGCGCATAGACGTGGTCCTGGATGACTGGGTGGTAGATCTCAGCCAACCAGACGCGCCTGCTGGCCTCATTGGATTTGCCCTGGATGATCAGAGTGAAATGCCTCACGAGTTCGTGGTTGTCAAGGGGGTAACCCCCACGGAACTGCCACTGGCAGATGATGGATCTCTCGATGAAGATGCCCTACCCGAGGGCGCCCTAATAGGAGAGGTTGAGCCCTTCCCCGGTGGTGAGACCTGTGAGGGCACATTTGAGCTGACGGCCGGTGAGTACACGCTGCTGTGCAACATTGTCGAGGAAAATGACGATGGAACCATCGATGTCCACCTGAAAGAGGGCATGGTCACCACCTTCACGGTCACCTGATCTAGAGAGTCTGGGAAGTGCTCTAACTTGCACTCTCGGGTCGCGAGTGCCAACATAGTCTGGCACTCGCGACCTAAGAGTGCTAACTATCGGCGCAAGCCGACCAGCCAATTCATGGCTGTAGTCCTTTCCACGACGTTCTTTTGAGGGAGTTTCAGTATGGCTAAGCAGATCGCCTACGCAGAGCAGGCCCGCCGGTCTCTCGAGGCGGGTATGAACAAACTCGCAGATGCAGTTCGAGTAACCCTCGGACCGAAGGGCCGCAATGTGGTCCTAGAAAAGAAGTGGGGAGCTCCCACGATCACCAACGATGGCGTTTCAATCGCCAAGGAGATCGACCTCGAAGACCCCTACGAGAAGATCGGTGCCGAGCTCGTCAAAGAGGTCGCCAAGAAGACCGACGACGTTGCCGGTGACGGCACGACGACAGCAACCGTCCTCGCATGGGCGATGGTGCGCGAAGGCCTTCGCAACGTAGCGGCTGGCGCGAACCCTATGGTGCTTAAGAAGGGCATTCACGCGGCTGTCGAAGTTGCAGTCGAGTCGATCAAGAAAGACGCCAAGAGCGTCAAGACCGACCCCGCACAGATTGCAAACGTTGCAGCCATCTCGGCGGCAGACGTTGAGATCGGCCAAATGATTGCCGAGTCGCTCGACAAGGTAGGCACCGACGGTGTCATCACGGTTGAAGAGAGCCAGACCTTCGGAATGGAACTCGACCTGGTCGAGGGAATGCGTTTCGACAAGGGCTATATCTCGCCGTACTTCGTTACAGACCCCGAGCGGATGGAATCTGTCCTCGACGATGCCTACGTCCTGTTGGTTTCCTCGAAGATCGCAGCCGTCAAGGACATGTTGCCAGTGCTTGAGAAGGTCATGCAGTCGGGTCGCCCGCTAGTGATCATCGCTGAAGACGTCGAGGGCGAAGCTCTTGCGACGCTCGTGGTCAACAAGATCCGTGGCACGTTCAAGTCGGTTGCTGTCAAGGCTCCTGGCTTCGGCGAGCGCCGTAAGGCAATGCTGCAAGACATAGCAATCCTTACCGGTGGCCAAGTTATTTCCGAAGAAGTTGGCCTCAAGCTTGAGGGCATTGGTCTTGAGTTGCTTGGAAAGGCACGCAAGGTCGTCGTCACCAAAGATGAGACCACGATCGTCGAGGGATCTGGCTCCAAGGCTGATGTCGCTGGTCGGATCAACCAGATCCGAGCCGAGATCGACAACACCGATTCCGACTACGACCGCGAGAAACTCCAAGAGCGTCTCGCCAAGTTGTCCGGTGGAGTTGCGATCATCAAGGTCGGTGCTGCTACCGAGGTGGAACTCAAAGAGAAGAAGCACCGGATCGAAGACGCAGTGCAGACCACCAAGGCCGCTGTAGAAGAGGGCGTAGTGCCCGGCGGCGGTGTAGCGCTTCTTCGTGCTCAGGCCAAGGTCGAAGAGTTCGCTCTCACCCTAGAGGGCGACGAAAGCACCGGAGCCAAGATTGTTGCACGGGCGCTCGAAGAGCCGCTCAAGCAGATTGCGGTCAACGCTGGCATGGAAGGTGGCGTCATCGTCGAGAAGGTGCGCAACCTCAAGGGCGCCAACGGCCTAAACGCTGCGACGGGAGTCTACGAAGACCTCGTCAAGGCCGGCGTCATTGACGCAGCCAAGGTGACCCGTTCGGCACTGCAGAACGCAGCGTCGATCGCAGCCCTGTTCCTCACAACTGAAGCAGTTGTTGCCGACAAGCCTGAGAAGGAATCGGCCGCTGCGATGCCAGGTGGCGACATGGGTGGCATGGGAGGCATGGACTTCTAAACGCCACCGGCGTACAGAGTTCTTCGAGTGGGGCGCCCTTAGGGGCGTCCTACTCGCGTCCGGCCTCAGAGTTGGCAAGTTGCCGGAGCATGATCGATCGGCCAGCTATGGGAATCCTTCGGCCTAGAGATTCGGATCCGCCTTGATGATGTAATTAGGGCGCGCGACTCGCCTTCTGAGACCCGAAGCGCGAATAAGTTTTGGGTTAGAATGAGTAGGATGCCAAAGAGTTTTCGCAATTCTTTCAAGTCTCACCTGGGGCTGTTTGTCTTAGATTATGACACCGGTATCACCGACGTCAGTGCCGATCTCCTTAAGATTCTTGGGTTGAATAGATCGGATATCCTGGGGTTTTCGTGGGGAGACAACATCCATCCCGGCGATGCGGACCGGGTCAAGGAGTTATTCGCGCAACGGCATGAAATTTCAACGCCTAGCACTTCTTTGCGGTTGCGGGGCGCGGATGGAGAGTGGATTCCCGTCCATATTCAGTTGAGTGAGAACTCGAACGGCGGAGGTCTGATCGGAATTGTTGAAGATCTAAGGGACCAGAACAATGCCGCTATGTGGCGAGATCGCTTCGAACGGATTATCGCGTTGACTTCGGACTTTGTCGGGGTAACTGACACCGCCGGGGGATTCGTCTACCTCAATATCGCAGCGAGGGACGCGCTCGGCATCGGCGCCCATGAGGACGTCGGTAAGACACAGTCGATGGACTTCTTCGACGAGGCTTCCCAAGAGAGAATGTATTCATCGATCGCCGCAGAAATGCTCGCGAACGGCCATTGGTCAGGGGATCTGACCTTGAAGAGCCGGGATGGGAAGCTGATCCCCGTCTCCCAGGCGTCTGCTGTTCACTACAACGAACAAGGCGAGATCGCTTACTACGCGAGTATCTCGCGTGATATGACCGAAAAGAAAGTATTAGAAGAAAGCCTATTGCACGCAGCCATGCACGATGTGCTCACGGGTCTACCGAATCGTCAGTTGTTTGCAGAGGTGTTGGCTTCAGCAGCGGCGCGCTCTGATCGTTCCGGTAGATCGATTGGGGTGGTCTTTTTTGATCTAGACCGGTTCAAGGTTGTCAATGACAGTTTGGGTCATGCAGCCGGGGACAAACTTCTCATCGAAATTGGTAAACGCATCTCAAGCGCAGTCCGTCCAGGGGACACCGTGGCACGTATTGGTGGAGACGAGTTTACGGTTCTGCTGGAAGATCTTCCAGCTTTGGGTGCGTTCGAGGTTGTAGCCGCTGTGACGAGCCGGGTGACCGAGATGCTCAACCTTCCACTACTAAGTGCGGCCGGCGAGGTGTTCCTCGAGACAAGCGCGGGAATCGCGATCCGCGGAGCGAATTCCCATATGACACCCGAAGCGTTAGTTCGCGATGCGGACCTGGCTATGTACAACGCCAAATACAGGGGCGGAGGAGCGGTGGTCCATTTCGACGAGGAACTCCGCGAACGTGTTCACCGCAAGTACCTGGTCGAGACCGGTCTCCACCGCGCGCTTGCAGATGATGAACTCGTTGTGATGTATCAACCGATGATTGAACTGAGTTCAGGGCAGATAACCGGAGTAGAGGCGTTAGTTCGATGGCGCACGCCCGACGGCAAGTTGTTGTACCCCAGCGATTTCCTCGCGGTCGCCGAAGAGAGTGACCTGATTATCGGCATCGGGAAAATGGTTCTTGACAAAACACTCGCGCAGGCAAAACGATGGGAAGAAACGCCTCTGTTCGTGAGCGTCAATGTGGCCGAGCGGGAACTCTTGTTTCCAGGGTTCGTGCGATTGGTGGCGGAGTCGCTGGCGCGTCACAATGTTGATCCAACTCGCTTGCTTTTGGAGATCTCGGAGCGTGCATTGATCGACGAGTTCGACGCACAGTCTGACGTGCTTCATAGTCTTCGCTCAATGGGAGTTCGCGTTGCTATCGATGACTTTGGTACCGGTTACTCGTCGCTCGCCCATCTTCGTGGGCTCCCAATCGATGTTGTAAAACTCGATATGGCATTCGTGAAAGGAATCGTTAATTCCCGAGAGGATCGGTCGGTGGTAGCGGCAGTCATGATGCTCACTCGGGCGCTGGGGCTGGAGGTGGTGGCCGAAGGAGTCGAGACGACTGAACAAGCATGGATATTGGCCGAACTCGGGTCGCGATCTGCCCAGGGATTTCTGTACACCAAGGCAGTGAGCGCCGAAGAGATCAGCGACTTGCTAACGCAGTTCAATCCTGTCGCGTTCCCCACCCGTACGGCGAACGGTGCTTTGTTCGTTGGCTGAACCGGGCGCTTTCTCCGGGCACTGCCCTGCAGCGCTTGGCTTGCCAACCCGCGCCGGTATCCTGAACCGATGAAATCGGTTCAGCCTTCGATCGGGTGGGTAGCCTTGCATCTGTTCATTCGCGTGGACCGCTCGCGGCTACCCAGTGAGCCAAGTTGTGCGAAGCGCGTGCTTGACGCGATCGCGACATTGGAAACCGATGGTCACCAAGTGGTGATGTTCGCTGTCCTTGGGCACAAGGCAGACTTCGGCCTCTTGGCGGTGGGTCCGGATCTTGCACGGCTCCAACGGTTCCAACAGGAGTTGTTGCTCGCCCCGGTCGTTTTGGTGGACTCCTTCGTCTCGCTCACCGAGGCATCTGAGTACACGTCCACCGATGAAGATGAGATTGCTCGCCTCGCGTCAGAAGACGGAATAACGGACCCTGGTGAGGTTGAGGAACGCCTGATCGCATGGCGAGACCGTATAGAGAAGTACCGCGAACAACGCCTTTACCCGCGCCTGCCGAACAAAGCTGCCGTCTGTTTTTATCCGATGTCGAAGCGGCGCGAGGGCGATGACAACTGGTTCGCGCTCCCATTCGAACAACGCAAAGTTCTTATGGCTGGTCACGCCCGCGTGGGGCGCAGATATGCAGGACGCGTTGTGCAATTGATTACGGGATCTATGGGACTCGACGATTGGGAGTGGGGAGTCACGTTGTTTGCCGACGATCCAGCCGCGCTCAAAGAGATCGTTTATGAGATGCGCTTCGATGAGGTGTCTGCGCGTTATGCAGAGTTCGGGCCGTTTGTTATTGGCCTCGTTGCAGCACCTGCCGATGTGCTCTCCAGAGTCGGTATGGTGGGGCAATGACAGACGAGGGCAGCACCGCATCAAGTGTTCGGCTCCACCTTTCGTTCCCTGAGGAACTTGTGGATCGGCCGCTTGTCTACGAGATCGTCAAGGGCTTCGACGTAGTACCCAATATTCGGCGTGCCGACGTAGAAGCCGATTCAGCATGGGTGATCCTTGAACTCGCTGGGTCCCGCGATCAACTTGCCGGTGCTATTCGGTATCTCGAAGATCTCGGATGTGTTGTGAACACGATGGAGGGTGACGTAGTCGAGGGTTGACCGTCATCAACTCGGGCACGGTGTAGTTAACACAACAGAAACATTTGCGGCACGTTGTAGAAACCTCCCGGGGTAACAATCCTGTCACCTAATAACACGGAGGTGACAGTGGATATCGTGCTTCTTAAGAACATCAATGCGGGCGACACCGCATGGGTACTGGTTGCGGCAGCCCTAGTGATGTTTATGACCCCAGGGCTAGCGCTCTTCTACGGCGGCATGGTCCGCACGAAGAACGTGCTTGGGATGTTGATGCAGAACTTCTTCTCACTAGGGCTCATCACTGTGCTCTGGGTGGCGGTGGGTTACTCACTCGCCTTTGGAGGAACGAACGGCTTCATAGGCAACTTCGACTTTGCTTGGTTGCAGGATGTAGCAGGAACCAACGGCGGGAAAATCGCCGGTGTCGCACCCCCTGGCCTCGGCGCATTGACGATTCCGCCGATGGTATTCATGGCATATCAAATGATGTTCGCCGTGATTACTCCCGCACTGATCACCGGTGCCATTGCAGACCGGATGCGATTTAGCGCTTGGGTCTGGCTGCTTGGACTATGGGCGATTC
>SHUZ01000127.1 GCA_009694415.1 Acidimicrobiia bacterium | reverse complement strand
CTTTTTCATACGCCGACGCGCCGTGAAGAAACAACGCGCGCGGCGCCTTGCGCGTCAACGCGCTTTGGCATTGGCTAGACGGCGGCGCATGATTGACGTCGTCGAAAAACCCGATGTGACTTCGACAATGCGCGCGTTACCAACTTCAGATCGACATCCGGCAACTTCGCGCCGGAGTACCAACAAAGACCGCCAACGGTCTACCGCGGGTCGCTGAGAACTACTACGCCGTTGCGGCTTCGTCTTCCAACGGAACCCATGCGCGCAGATCGGCAAGACGTGAGTCATTGGAGAACACCTCAACGATCGGTCCTTCGATCGCCAGTCTTCGTTGGATCACTCGGACCTCATTTTCCTGGTTCCAGAGCGTAAGCATCACTGCGACTCCCACTTCGCCGGCCCTGGCAGTACGGCCTGATCGATGGAGGTACGCCTTGTGATCCTCTGGCGGGTCGTAGTGGATTACAACATCTACCCCGTCGACGTGAATACCCCTAGCCGCAACGTCGGTGGCGACCAACACATGCAGTTTGCCGTCCGAAAAGTCAGCGAGAGCTCGCTCGCGGGCCGATTGACGCAAGTCGCCGTGAATAGCACCAGCGCGGACCCGCTCGCGAAGTAGTTGCTCTACAAGGCGGTCGGCTCCACGTTTTGTACGACAAAAGACGAGTGTCCGTTCAACGCCATTAGCAATCGACGCAACGACCTTTACTTTGTCCATCTGATGCACGAGAAAGAAGCGGTGATGCATCTCGTCGACGGTCTCTTCTGTCGACTCGACTTCGTGAGAAATCGGATCCTTCAGGTAGCGGGCAACCAACCGGTCTACCCCTCGGTCAAGAGTCGCTGAGAACAACATCGTCTGATGTTCGCCAGTTACACGATGAAGGATCTTCTGCACCTGCGGCAAGAAGCCCATGTCGGCCATGCGGTCCGCTTCGTCGAGCACAAGCATCTGCACGCTCGCCACCGAAAGTTCACCGCGCTCCATGAGATCGATGAGCCGACCCGGCGTACCGATCACCAGATCAACGCCCTTGGCGAGCGCTTCCACTTGCGGGTCCATACTGACCCCGCCGTAAAACGCACGAACACGAACGCCCTTCACCTTGCCCAACGGCGCGAGTACGTCCTTCACCTGATTGGCGAGTTCACGCGTCGGTACAAGCACTAGTGCATGCGGATGCCGCGGCGAGGCCTTGGTGATGCGATCGATGATCGGGAGACCAAAAGCGAGCGTCTTGCCTGAACCCGTCTTGGCCTTGCCAAGAACGTCGCGGCCGGCCAAGGCATCTTCGATCGTCAGGGCTTGAATCGCGAACGGCTCTTCTATCCCGACTTCGGATAGGGCCGCGGATAACTCGTCGGACACGCCGAGCGAGCGAAAAGATGTTGTCATTACCTGGGTTGCTTCCTGGTTGCCGGTTCGGGAGGGGTCGCCCTCCTGGATCGGTACCGGCCGATTGATCGTGGTGACATTCGGACGGGGACCTTGCGTGAGGTGAACCCGTAAGCGCCACAAGCCCAAATGGGGCCTCGGCTACTTGCAGGTTTCATTGTAGGCCCTGAGAGTTTGCTGAGGCTGCACGCTGCTATGGGGACCTTCCGTGGCACGATCGTATGGTGCGGGTGCTTGTAATAGAGGACGAAACACAACTGGCGGCGGCTCTTGCGGATGGATTGCGCTCCGAAGGCTTCGACGTAGACGTGATTCATGACGGCATGGAGGGTCTTTGCCGAGCACGCGAAACCAACTACGCGGCCATCGTGCTCGACATTCTCTTGCCCGGAATGAACGGGTACAAGGTATGCCGCACTCTGCGGGCCGAAGGCGTTTGGACGCCGATTCTGATGTTGACGGCAAAGGACGGCGAGGAGGACGAGGCTGAAGCACTCGACACGGGTGCCGACGATTTCCTCTCAAAACCATTCTCCTTCTTGGTCCTTGTTGCGCGCCTGCGGGCACTCCTCCGACGCGGCGCTACACCAAGACCCGCTGTGCTCACGGTTGGGACACTCACGCTCGACCCAGCAACGCGCGGATGTGCGCGGTCTGAAACGCCGATAAGCCTCACCGCGCGCGAGTTCGCATTGCTTGAAGTCTTGATGCGCCGCTCAGATGCCGTTATAGGAAAACGTGAACTCGTAAACGAAGTGTGGGGACCCGACTTTGCAGGGGATCCAAACATCGTCGAGGTCTACGTGGGATACCTACGCAAGAAGATCGACGCGCCGTTTGACCGGCACACCATACAAACCGTTCGAGGCGTGGGATACAGATTGCAGCCTGATGAGCAGTAGCGGCACCTTTCGCGCTTCATCGGTCCGCGCACGCATCAGCATTGCAGCGGCAGTCGTCTTCGCGATTGCACTCAGTCTCACGTCTTGGCTCCTAGTGAGCACTGTGAGCAACTCGCTGCGCGACGGAGTACGCGACGAAGGCGAAGTGGCAATCGCAGAATACGAGCGGCGCCTTAGGAACGGAACTCTCCCGCACGATCTCCCGCAACCCACCGTGCGCAGTGTCACCTACCTGCAGGTTTTAGACGCTAACGGCAACGTGATTGGCGGTAGCCCTGGTTACGGCAACCGCACTGGCCCCCCAGACGTTCGCGCATCCGAAGGCGAGCCCGAGCGTCGAGTCGACGGCAACGTCATGTACACCTACACGCGCGTCACGACGTCTACCGGCAGGCCATTGGTGCTTGTTGCGTCGAGCAATCTCGACCAGGTTCGCCGGTCAATCGATGCGTTAAGCGCGACCCTTTGGCTTGTGATGCCGTTGCTGGTGCTGGTTGTAGGCGGCGTTGCATGGGTGATGACGGGTCGTGCGCTGCGGCCGGTCGAAGCGATAAGGGCCGAGGTCGAATTGATTACCGCGACCAGTCTGGAGCGACGGGTTCCCGAACCCGGATCAGATGATGAAATCGGTGCCCTCGCACACACAATGAACCAGATGTTGGATCGCCTCGAAGACGCAGCGCGAAGACAACGACTCTTTCTATCTGACGCGTCTCACGAGTTGCGCTCGCCAGTCGCTTCCATCCGCACGACTGGCGAGGTCGCGCTCGCACATCCCACAACTGCTGATTGGCCCCGAGTTGTTAAGCAGATGCTCAGCGAAGACGAACGCATGGGGAAGATCGTGGCTGACCTTTTGTTGGTGGCCAGAGACGACGAAGGCACAGCTCAAGCCTCAAACTCCGAAGTCGATCTCGACGATCTGGTGTTCGAAGAAGCGGCGCGCATAACGCGGTTAATAGTTAAAACCGATCAGGTATCTGCCGGAAGGGTTCTAGGTAGCCGCGAACAACTCGGGCGCATGGTGAGCAATCTCCTCGACAACGCGTCGCGTCATGCGAACACAATTGTCGCCGTGTCGCTACAAACAGTCAACAGTCGAACCGTGTTGACAATCGATGACGATGGCCCTGGAATCGATCCTCACGATCGTGAACGAGTCTTCGAAAGGTTCACGCGTCTAGACGAAGGCCGTGCACGCGACGGCGGAGGTATCGGGCTAGGTCTTGCGATGGTGCGGTCCATCGTCGAACGCCACGGCGGTACCGTCGCCATCGATAGCGCGCCAGCGCCCCTCGGCGGCGCCCGCATCGTCGTTGACCTACCGAGCTACCAGGGCATCGCCTGACCACCATTGGGGCGCAGAATCTGACCCGTCATGTACGCGGCAGCATCTGAGACCAGGTAGAGGATCGTGTCAGCAACATCTTGCGCTTCGCCTACCCGACCCAAAGGCGTCATACGGCCAAACCGCTTGCGATAACCCTCGAGTTTTTCGGGATCGACATTCCCATCTTCGTCGACAAAGTTGTGTTTAGAGAAGTTCGTTTCAATTACACCTGGAGCGATCGCATTGACGCGGATCCCAAACGGACCAGCCTCCCAAGCGAGCGTCTTAGTGAGCATGGCCACCGCTGCCTTTGTCATCCCATAACAGGCGAGCGTCGGCGCCGGTGTGTCAATTGCGCCCGATGAGATATTGACAATGTTGCCCGTGGCGCGTGGACTCATGACCCGCATCGCTGCCTGACATCCGTAGAACACACTCTTGAGATTGATCGCGAGGATCCGCTCAAACTCTTCGTCTGTGCACTCGGCTACCAATTTATTGTGCGGTACCCCTGCAATATTGGCAACGATGTCGACTTGTCCGAACTCCGACATCGCACGATCGATCAATGCATCGACCTGAGCGCGCACCGTTACGTCGGTCGTCACCGCGCGAGCAGTACCTCCCGCCGCTTCAATTTCGTCCGCCGTGAGACTCGCAGCCGCACCGTCGATGTCGCCACCGACCACCACCGCACCGGCAGCGGCGAGGGTCAACGCTGTCGCCTTTCCGATTCCACTGCCGGCACCGGTTAGCACTGCTACCCGTCCTGACAAGTCTTGGCTCGCTATCAGAGATCTCGACGCGTTCATTATTCGACTCCCAATCTTCACCTAGGTCGGATCCTGACACTACGCAGCGGCGGCGTTACATTGCACTTCGTATTGGCGCGCGGCGAGAGAGGACCATTGCCCGAACTAACTGTCGCGACGTTCAACACCCACTGGGGCATCGACATGAAGGCGCGTCCATTTGACGTAGTCGGCACCTGTTTGGACCTCGAGGCGGACGTCCTCGTGCTTCAGGAGGTATGGCGGCCGCACGGCGGAACGGGTTATGTAGACCAGATCGCGAAGGCGACCGGAGCTGAAATCCACGAGGTGCCGTTCATGTCTGACACCAATCGAGCGAAACCACGTGATCTTGTCTTGCCGGAAGGCCCAGAGGGCACCGTTGGGCTGGCCGTTGTGACCCGACTCGAGGTAAGTAGTGCCCTTGCCGTGCCTCTACCTCACGCTCGAGGAGACGTCATCGATAAGCGTCACGGACTACTAGTAACGGTCATCGTTGACGGTGTTGCAGTCACGGTTGCGGGCGTACACGCGTCACATCGACCGTGGGGTTCCATCCCACAACTCCGATGCCTGGACCGAGCACTCAAAGACGTTGGCAGTCCAAGCATGATCGTTGGCGATTGCAACATGTGGGGACCGATGATCACTTGGGCTCTGCCGGGTCGGCGGCGCGCGGTAAGGGGACGGACGTGGCCAGCGTGGCGACCGCATAGCCAAATTGATCACGTCTGGATCGATAACCAGCTGCAGGAGATCGACTCGAAGATCGGACCAGCTGCTGGTTCGGATCATCTCCCAGTGCGCGTGCGGTTGCGCATCAACTAGCCACTGAGACGAGTGCCGCGCATACCCTTGCGGGGTGGGCCTGCTCAGTAAAGACACCATCGAAGCGTTCCAACGTGATGGCTACGTCGTAATAGACGGCCTACTTACAACCGATGAGCTGGACCACTTCGGTAACGCTGTGGACACGGCGGTTGCCAAGCGCTCCATCGACGATGGCCGATCCCTTCAGGAACGCAGCCGCTACGAGCAATCCTTTAGACAGTGCATCAACCTGTGGGAAGACCACGCTCAGGTGCGGCCATTGACGTTCCATCCGCGCGTAGCTCAGGCGGCGGCAGAACTTCTCGGCGCGGACGCAGTCCGTCTTTGGCACGACCAGGCTCTTTACAAAGAGGCCCATGGTCGCGCTACCGATGCGCACCAGGACTACCCGTACTGGCCAATTGCCGAGACAGACACCGTGACTGCATGGATACCGTTCGATGGCTCGCAACTCGCCAACGGAGCAATGGGGTACATGCCCGGATCACACGTATCGGGACTCGTAGAGATAGTCGACATCTTTGGCAGGGAAGAACCTGCCGATCTAACTTCGCACCCCGTGCTACAAGGCGTCGAGCCCGTGTTCGTCGAAGTGCCATCCGGTTCCGTCGCCTTCCATCACGGACTCACCGTGCACCTCGCTAAAGAGAACACGACTAACGAAACGCGCAGGGTGCACACGATCATTTATCTGCGAGATGGTTGCACCCGCGGGACATCCGCGTTTCACATCTCCGTGGACCGCCCTGGCATCAAGGTTGGGGATCAAATTGCGAGCGACCTAACTCCAATCGCATGGCCTAGGCCTGGCAACGACCTTCCTGCTACGCCAACTCCACTGCCTGCAATGCTCGCGAATCTCGCTCCTCCCGGCGTGCTACCCAGCATGGTTGACGGCGTGCTTCCCGACATGGGCCGCGGCGTCGAATAAGAAGCATGGTGACGCGGCGGGATGTCACCCATCTAACGGGAGCGGCTGCCTCTTGTAGATAAAGATGCCGTCGATCGTGCGTACATACTTGTATCGCTGGTCGACGATGGCCTGAAGTTCGGGGAACTGCGCGATCGGGTAATACTCCGAGCCGCGGAATCCAGCCGGAGCCGTATCGAGGATGTAGAGGGGCGGATGGTTTGCCATATCGGCCATAAACATTTCCCAGGCACCGGGGGTAGGAATATCGGTCGAGAGATCTCCTTCGGGACGACTCCCCCAATCGCCTAACAGGAATCCACTCGACAAAAAGCGTGAAGCTGGTCGCTTGCCCGACTTCCAATAGATCTCGGGCATGTGACCCCACACGAAAATTCGGTCTTCAACGGCAACGTGTTCATCGAGATAGTCGCTTACTTCTTCATAACGGGGCTCGTCTCCCCAAGGCCGAGCTACATATCCGAGTGCCGAGAACCCGACTGCGATCAATGCGGCGGCTGCGACCGTCGTCCGCAAGGTTTTCCACGGTGAACGCGCGAGCACGCCAGCGCATAGGAGTACTAGCGGCGGCAACAATTGGAGGTAGTAGTGGCCGAAGAAGCGGAACCCGACGGCAACCGAAACTGCACCGGATGCCAACCACAACCAGAGAACTGTTTCGGGATATTGACGACGCTCTTTCCAGGCTCGCGGAAGAGTCCAAACAATCGGCAAGTTGCACGCGAGAAACGCAAGCGTCATGACGGCGAATAGACCAAGGACGTACAGAGAAGCCGACCCAATGCCCAGGTAGGAGCCGTTCCCGAGCACTGCCCAAAACAAAAGGTCACCAGGGCCAATTAATAACGCAACCACCGCTAGCGGCAGCGCGAATCCGGCGAGGGCTTCGGCAATTTGTCGCGTCCTCCCGTGGGAAATTGCATCATCTTCTGTGGCCTGCCACGCCAAATAGATAACGGGCAACAGAGTCGCGGCACCCGTCT
>SHUZ01000126.1 GCA_009694415.1 Acidimicrobiia bacterium | reverse complement strand
TGGCGGAGCGTGGAAAGGTGTGGATCAGACGCGGGCAGGGTGCGGTGAGTGTTGTGGGCTGCCAATTCCGTATTGTAGGCATTGTGCATATTCCGCTAGTTACGCGCATCAGATCTCTCTGAAAGTCGAACAAAAGCGGTCTTTGACCCAAAGACAATGGTTGGTGGGGGTTAGCACAAAGTGGTACTTGACCAGTGCGGGGTCAGGGTATATTGTGGTGGCATGGATTTTGGCTTGAATTTCCTATCCGTTAGCCGTAGCTCTTAAGAGCTTCTAGCGACGTTCGATGGCGTGTGTTAGCCGTCCAATCGATGATGAAGGGACCACGATCTTCTTCATCGGGGCCGTAGACTGGTTGCCAGCCATAGTTAGGCGGTCCCCAGACATTGGTCGACGGCGTGAGGCATCGCTCTTCCTCGGCCGTCATGGCGATGGCGTCATGCGCGTCGAGACCGATGTCGCCGAGAAGATCCACGAGAAGCGTCTGCGAGGGATGAGATCGTGGCCAGGTTGCGACCGGTGTCGGAGTCGGAGGAGACAAGTCCGGCAGACAGTCGAGTCTGGGCAGAAGTTGTGCGGCATCACCCACTCCCGCATCGGGATAGGATCCAAGCGCGCCACGCTCGAACCTACACCCGCCGAGAAACACACAAACGAACATGAAGAAACAACCGATGGTACGCATCGTTATCACCTTGTAGCGAGTGGTCTGTAGTGAGTAGCGAGCAACATTACTCGCGTTCCCTACCCTCTACTCCGTTGTAATAATTGGATTGATCTGTCAAGGCTCCGGCTGTGGATGATTGACCAAAACATCAATTTTTGATAAGCAAACCGTACGAACCTTTTATCGGGAGTCGAGAAATGCCTAGCAAGTCCGAGATCCGGAGCCGCATGAGGGGCGGTCTCATCGTTTCCTGTCAGGCCGAGCCCGAGCTCGGGAGCCAACTCCATCAGCCGGAGCACATCGCGCTCATTGCCAAGGAGGTGCTCGATGCCGGAGCGTGTGCGGTGCGCATCTGCGGCGCCGCCAATGTGAAGGCGACTCGTGCGCTCAACCCCAAGGCGATCATCATCGGGATCCACAAGGACAAGTACGACAATGGCGACGTGCTCATCACGGGCACCCTCGACGCTGCCGGGTACCTGATCAAGGACGGCGCGGACATCGTCGGACTCGACATGACCAAGCGTCGGAGGCCGCTCGGTGAGACGAGTGCGGACGTGTTCTGGAGCATTCGCAAGAACCGTTCGTTCCAGGACGTGCCGCTCATGGCCGACTTGGCCGACGCTCAGGAGGCCGCCGTGGCGATCGAGCTCGGTGTCGACTTCGTGGCAACGACGCTCTCCGGCTACACGCCGGACACGAAGTATCGGCTCGAGCATGCGGTGGAACCGTTCCTCGAGTTCATGCCGGACTACGACCTCGTCACGGATCTCGTGAAGAAGTATCCCGGTTTCCCGATCATCGCCGAGGGGCGGTGGCGTGATCCGCGGCAGTGCCGTGACGCGATCCAGAAGCTCGGCGCCTTTGCCGTGTGCGTCGGGAGCCAGGTCACGCGACCGCGCATGATCGTGAGGTGGCACTTGAAGGCAATTCAGGAACCGTTCGAAGACTGGGACTGACAGCTCACGCCCGCCCCGACTCACTGTCGGTGCGGGCGTTGACATTTTCTTAAATTATTGGTAGGAAGAGGGCGTTCCTTAACTTCGAAACCAGTGTCTTCCCCTTGTGGGAGTTAGGTCACAAAGCATGGACAAGTACATTCCGAATGATGCCCCCGTCTTCATCGAGCGCTACGGAGCCCTCCGCCTCAATGAGCATGTCGGCGATGACCGTGTCGACGGCAGTGACGACGGTCCCGCCGCGAACGATCGTAGGCATGGTTGATCCCTTCTGGGTCGGGACGCATGCGAATTCGAGGACTTCGTCGAACCAGCCGTGGCCCTAGAACTCGTTCGGCTTGGTGAACAAAGTGGTGAACCCCCGGGGACCGTGTTGTCAGGTCGGACTACGGATTGTGTCCGACCTGACAGAAGTACGGTCTCGAGGCTGCTCTCAGAGGCACAGGATCTGTGCCCCGACACCGCCACGGGACGGTGGCCGTGATAGCTCAGCCGCCTGCGAACAGCTTTTTCGGGTCGAGGTCGAGCGGTTTGAAGTTTGCTCCGAACAGATCCTCTTTGGAGAAGTCGGAGACTGCCCGGTCGCGGGCCGAGATGTTGTACCCGTCCGTTGATCCCTCCTTCTTGATCACGCCGTACTTCAAAAGGAGGTCGGCGGACTGCTTGAACATTTCCGGGGTGATGTTGAAGAGCCCGTTGGTCGAGGGCCAAATCAACTTGTTGACCTCGTTCATCTGCCACGTCTGGTAGTCGCGCGGAAGCGCGGTACCCGCTTTGAGGACGATGTCGACACAGCTCTCGGGGTGGTCACGGCAGTAGATCCAGCCTCGGGCCGAAGCACGGATGAACTTTTCGGCCGTCTCGGGGTTGGCTGCCAGCCACGAACCGGTGGTGATCAGCCCGTCCGCGAGGAGGCCGGTGCCTTCCTGGTTCGGGTCCCACAAGAGGATCTCCCGCCCGCTTTTGTTCCCAGCCAGCGCCTGCGCGTACTCGTTGTAGGTCATGGCCGACGCGAGGTCGACCTGACCATCTAGGAAGGCGACCATGTCGAAACCCTGGTTGAAGACGGTGACGTCGGAGTCGACGTCCAAGCCGTGCTTGTTCAGCGCTGCCGACACCTCGGCGCTGAAACCGAACCACAGGCCGACTGTCTTTCCTTTCCAGTCGTCGACGTTGTTGATGCCAGCATCGTCGAAGTAGGCGAGGCGGTAGCCGCTGCGCTCAAAGACGGTACCAAGGCTCACGAGGTTGGCTCCGGCGTCACGTGACGTCAGGACCTGCGCGATTGAGTTCACGATGATATCGGTGTCGCCCGAGATGAGCAGCTGAGCCCCGTTGATGTCGGGCCCGCCCGGCTGAATGGTGACGTTCAGGTTTTCATCTTTGAAATAGCCCTGGTCGAGGGCCGCGTAATACCCGGCGAACTGCGCCTGGGTCACCCACACCAGCGTGAGCTTGACGTCAACAGGAGCGGCTGATTTTTCGACCTCGGTCGCTGGCGCCGAGCCACCTTGGGAGTCGCTCCCGCACGCCGCTGCCAGCAAGGCAAGCGGCACCACAAACCCCCACAAGAGCTTGGTTCTTATTGATCTCATATCTGTTCTCCTTTGTTTGTTAAGTTTTGTTTATTCAGTCGCCCAAGAGCTTGGTTCTTATTGATCTCATATCTGTTCTCCTTTGTTTGTTAAGTTTTGTTTATTCAGTCGCCCAAGAGCTTGGTTCTTATTGATCTCATATCTGTTCTCCTTTGTTTATTAAGTTTTGTTTATTCAGTCGTCCCGGCGTGACGTATGCCACCTGAGGAAGTATCGATCTAGCAACGACACCGCGCCGAAAGCGACGATGCCGAGGAGGCACGCCATGACGATGGCTGACCACATCTCTGGCGTATGGAGTTGCTGCGACTCTCGTCTGATGTGTGACCCGAGGGTCGTGACGCGTCCTCCGAAGTACTCGGAGATGATTGCGACGATGATCGACAGTGGCACCGCAGTCTTCATCCCGGCCATCACATAGGGAAGCGCTCGCGGGAGTACCAAGAACCGAAAACGGATGAACCGGCCGGCGGAGATCGAACGCATGAGGTCATCTTCCTGGGAGGTTCCGCTGAAGCCTCGGGCTGCAAATGTGTACATGATCGGCGTGATCCCGATCGCGACCATGGCCACAACTGCCGCCGACGTTATTCCGAAGAACACTGTGCAGAGAGGGTACAGGGCAACGATCGGCAGGGCCTTGATGGTCGATGAGTACATCAGCAGGCTCTTGTTGAGCCAACCGACGGGTTGGACAAGCCCGGCCAAGCCAATGGCCATCACCGCTCCGATGAGAACGCCCTTCAGCGATTCGATGGCCGTGTTCTTGGCGAGCACGCGCAGCAGCGAGAAGTCCTCGACGAACTGACGCCATATCACGCTGGGCGCGGGGAGCAACAGAACGTGGATATCGCGGACCTTGACCAGGAGCTCCCACGCGCCGATGAACGCCACGAAGAAGACCGCCGGGGCGACAATTGTCAACCACGGGATCTCGGCGCGAACTCGAAGCCGACGACCGCTGTCGGTATCGGCTTGGATCGCGTCAGCAAGGGTGGTGTCACTCATGGGATGCCTCGGTGAGAGCCCGCCTGACATCGAGCACGTGCTTGTAGAAGCGGGGGTCCTCGCGTGTCTCGGCCGTGCGAGGATGGGCAAGGTCAATGTCGATCACTTTGTGAATGTGGCCCGGTCGGCCCGACATCACCGCTACTTGGGTCGACAAGAGGACTGCCTCGGTGATGCTGTGGGTGATGAACAAGATCGTCGCCGAGAGCTGACTCCAGATTCGCATCAGCTCGAGGTTGAGACGATCGCGGGTGATCTCATCGAGTGCGCCGAAGGGCTCGTCCATGAAGAGCACACTGGGATTCATTGACAGCGCACGTGCGATCGCCACGCGCTGCTGCATGCCGCCGGACAGCTGCAACGGATGATGGCGGGCAAACTCGGAGAGCCCGACCAGGTCGAGCATCTTGTGAGCGGTCTGTTGACGCTCGGCCCGGTCGATCCCCATCACCTGCAGCGGCAGCATCACGTTGCGTAGCACGGTCCGCCAGGCCAACAAGTTGGGCGATTGGAACACGACGCCGAACTCGCGAGCGATGCGGGCCTCGCGTGGTGACTTGCCGTTGACCTCGGCAATGCCCGATGTGGGTTCGGCCAGATCGGAGAAGATACGCAGCAGTGTCGATTTGCCGCAGCCGGATGGGCCGATGACCGACATGAACCCGCCCTGCTCGACTTCGAGATTGAGGTCCCGAAGCGCCAGCACGCCGGCGGTGGTAAACTCTTTGCCGAGGCCTTCGGCTCTAAGCCCAAGCATCACAGTACCTCCCCTTGTCTGCGATGTCCGAGCGCGAAGAAACCGATACCTCGGATGAGGAGTACGAACACCGCGCCGAGTGCGCATGCCCCTATGGCCGCTGCGTAGAGCGCACGCGGTTCGAAGATGAAGAACTGCCATGACGTCAAGATGACGACTCCAAGTCCGTCCTTGGAACCGAACGGCAGCTCGGCAACGATGGCACCCACCACCGACATGGCGGCCGCCGTCTCGAGTCCGACGAACATGAGCGGTAGCGCGAAGGGCACTTCGAGAGTGGTCAGGATCGTTCGGTTCGATGCACCGTAGGTTCTCAAGAGGTCGCGACTATCGGCCGGGACGGCCTGTATGCCTCGAGCCGTCGCGACCGTGATCGGAAAGTACGTCAGGTACGCCGCGATCATGGCCTTGGTGGTCCCTCCGGTGCCAAGCCACAGCACCAGTGCCGGTGCCACGGCGACGATCGGAACCGCCTGGGCCGCGACGATCAACGGCATGAGGCCACTGGCGATCAGACGGCTCCGGGAGATGACGATGCCCGTAATGAGGCCGCAGGTCGCGCCGACCCCCAGCCCGATCGCCGCACCCTTTCCCGTCGACCACACGTTTCGAAGCAGGAACACTGTGAAGTTCTCTCCTTGAGAGGTCTCCGAACCGAAGAAGACGACGATGTCCCAGACGTGGGGCATCTTGATGCTGTCGGTGCCGGTCACCAGTTTGATGATCTCCCACAGCACCGCGACGATGACGAGCAATAGGATTGCCACCGCGACCTCACTCAGCGCGGATCGCCACTTCTCGGACCTGGACGACCTCGGTTGTTCGAACTCGTCTTCGAAGACCGACGGCGCCGGGCCACGCGTGGCTCTGGTCAACCTGTGCCGAATCGTTCTACCCAGTGTCGTGAGGTAACTCGTCATCTAGAGCGACCTCGCAGTCGTGGAGTCTCGGACGGTTCCTCCGCGCTGAACCTCGTCGAGCTCAATCTGGCCGGAACTCGAATCTGCGGCGTAGCGCTCGACGACAATGGCCGATAAGTCGAACTCAAGGCGCGCCAGCGAGGATGCCCCGTTCGACACCTTCGCCGGGCCACGGGTCGGAGAGGTTCCAAGCGGCGTCGAACGTGCCGATCTGGAGTTGAGTGGCGCGCAGGAAGATCCACCGCATCTGCTCCCTCTGGTACTCCGTGCCATTCGCGCCGTACTCGTTGATCCCGTCCTCGGCTGCCTTCCGGAAGCGCTCCTCGAAGGCCCCGACGAACTGACCGATCCATTCGCGGTGAAGGTCAGGCAGGTTGTCGGGTCGCTCCCGCTCGTAGCGGGCGCCGAAGGTGTCCGCGAACGCGAAGCAGACGTACATTGCCGCGCACATGTCACCGAAGCTGCCATCGTAAGCGGTCCTGATCCAGAAGTTGACAAGTGCATCGCGGCTCGGCCTGGCCGCCCAGCGCGAATAGGCGAAGTCGCCTTCGTCGCCCAGCGCGAGGGCCTTGTGTTCAACCTTGTTGGCATAGGCTTCGCGCGAGTACGAGCGCTGGATTTCGATGAAGGGATTGTGCGGCGGCACCTTCGGGAAGATCAACTCGACAACGGGTTGTCCAAGGTACGACAAGTCCTGGACGAGCCAGTAGCGGAACCGCTCTTCAGAGAGTGTTCCCGCGAACAGCGCTTCGATCCATGGATGATGTTGGTAGCGCTCCCACACTGGCCCTGCGAACGCGATGCACTGCTCGGTGAAAGAGGTCACAAGCGTCATGGCCGGATCATATAAGCTTCAGAAACTCTTTGCGGGACAGTGTGTTTTTCTTCATTACTCTTTTCTCCTAGGAAGATCTGAAAATTTCGGAAGGTATCCCCGAATTAATGACGACATATTAACTGATTTTAGAGGTTTTAGCAAGCACCAATTTTGACTATAGTTAAGGGTGTTTTCATTGTTGACAGTTGCATTATTCCCATACTCGCCGTGGCGCGCGCAGGTGACGGCGCAGGCTGGCCGGAAGCTGGTGGCGGGGAGCAAGGCACCCCGGCCAAAGACAGTGCGCGCAGACTGCGGCGCTCCGCGGGCAGGACACCCGGCGCGATATTTGCGGGCACAGTTGCTGGCGCGCATCTACGGGGTGGCTGCGCTCAAGTGCAGCGGGTGCGGCGGGCGGGTGCGCGTGGTTGGGTTCATCACAGAGCCGGCGACGGTGCGGCAGATACTG
>SHUZ01000008.1 GCA_009694415.1 Acidimicrobiia bacterium | reverse complement strand
CTTCGCAGGCGTGCTCGGCATCGAAAACTCGAGTGTTCGATCGACAACAACTTCTGAATGGGGAAAACCCGCTGGAGTAATGGGCCTGCGCCCAATCGCGCTCTGTCTTACAGCTAACCCACTAATGACTTCGTGGCTCAACCTTCCGGCGGGCCCCACAGGAACTTCGGGAACTATTCGTATTATATTCGCGAACCCCCAGACGAACCCGTGCGGTAATGCGAGCGGAAACTGGGGTGTTGCTGACTTCGATGGTGGCAACAACTCGAACAATGACACCAGGACATGGTTGGAAGACGGTTACCCCGGCACGGTCGCCATAGGTAGCAATGTTCCTGGCAACACCGGAGCGATTAGCAATTCGCTTGGTAGCCAACTCGCGTTCCTGGCAGCGAGTGGTGCGTCGTTCGCACTGCCGATTTTCGACTCAATTGCAGGCAACGGCTCAAACGCAACGATGCACATCGTGGCGGTAGTAAACGTGAAATTGGTCGCGTACAAGATCACTGGCTCGGTCCAGACCCGCTACTTCGACCTCATCTTTTCGAAGGGCGTGATACAAGGAAAGTGTTGCGGTACTGGACTTGATACCGGAACGCGGGTGATACGAATTTGTGACATCGATACCCTCGCTCCAGACACAAGTTCGCGAGGCTGCGGGACGTAATAATGAGGACGGCTAAGGAGATTTTTTCGTGACACGCAGGATGATCGGACTTATCGGTGCTATCGCCCTGGCGCTTATAGGAACAATCGCGATTGTGGCCTATGTGAACAGCGCGGAAAATCGCGCTCTTGAAGGCCAGGAGATGGTGAAGGTTCTGGTCGTACAGGAAGAGATCCCTGCGGGTACGCCCGCATCGGAATTAGGTGACCGCGTGAAATTGGAGGAGGTCTCAAAGAACCTTGTAGCCGAAGGAGCGGTGGCAAAAGTTTCGTCATTAGGAAACTACGTAGCCGCTGTCCAGCTCTTGTCGGGAGAACAGGTAATCGAACGACGATTCGTCGCCCCTAGCGTTTACCGGGCGAAGGGCGTCGTCGTCGCCATTCCTGACGGACTTCTCCAGACGACAATTGCATTGGACCCCGAGCGAGCAGTAGGCGGAGCGCTCATTCCTGGCGGCACCGTCGCCCTCACGGTCAGCATTAAACCCGACGCTGGCGAACTCCAAACCAGCATGATGTTGCACAAGGTGCTAATCACCAATGTGCAAATCGAGTCGCGCGACTCCACACAAACCACAACGGAAGAGCCCGCAAGCGATTCCTCGGCCGTCGAACCCGGCGTAGCCCCAACAGGCCGATTCCTAGTGACTCTCGCTCTCGATGCCACGGCATCTGCTCGCGTAATCTTCGCCGCAGAATATGGATCGATTTGGCTGTCGATTGAACCTAGGTCAGCCAGCGATGCACCCACCAGGATTGTCACCGCAACGAACGTCTACCAGTGAGCGAACTGCTCCTGACTGCTTGCGATATAGAACTCATAACGCGAGTGCGCGCTGCGCTAGAAGCTGCAGCCATTAGAGACATTGTACGCTCCGATGACCCGACTGGCGTTCTCGACCGAATGGACGCCGAACGACCACTCGTTGTCGCTATCGGACCCGCTATCGAAGATGAAGCGGCTATCTCTCTCGCTGGCGCCATAGAACGGCGCCACCCTGACGTCGCGGTCGTTCTGCTGGCGCAGCCAACGTCCGCTGTCTGGGAGCAGGCGCTTCGAGCGGGTATCCGAGAAATAGTCGCGCCCGATGCGTCGCCAGAAGCCATGCGAAATTCGTTCGAGCGGGCGATGGAAGTCGGGCGGAGACGCCAGTCGAACAGCGTTGCACCGACGCCGACTCGCAGCAATCGAGTGATCGCAGTTGTTTCGCCAAAGGGTGGAGCGGGCAAGACGCTCATCTCAACAAACCTCGCCATTGGCCTAGCGCAACGGCACCCGCACGATGTCGTAATTATCGACCTAGATCTGCAGTTCGGTGACGTTGGAAATGCTTTGCGTTTGGTTCCAGATTCAACGATTGCAGACACTGTCGTTCCTGGCATATCTATTGACACAACCTCCATAAAGGCGTTCCTGACCCCACATCCGACCGACCTTCTAGCCCTATGCGCTCCCAAATCGCCCGCGGACGCGGACGAGATCTCGCCCAAGCACGGGTCACAGGTTATAGAACTTCTCGCTCATGAATTTACCTACGTCATCATTGACACATCAGCAGGATTAGACGAGTGGACCCTCGCGGCTCTCGAATGCTCGACCGACATAATTCTGGTATCAGGTACGGACGTCGCAAGCGCTCGAAGTGCTCGCAAGGCCTTGGACGCGTTCGATCTCCTCGGCATCACAAGCCAACAGCGGCACTTCGTCCAAAACCGAGCGGACTCGAAGGTCGGGTTAAGTGCTTCTGATATCGAGAGCACCCTTGGGACGACAATGGACATTCTCATCCCGAGTTCTCGATCCGTTCCTATCTCGATGAACCAGGGGGTTCCGATTCTCGAATCGCAGAAACGCACGCCGGTGAGCAAGTCGCTCGTCGAATTGCTAGACCGATTCAGCACCAATGGCTCACATGCTGCTACTCCCGTCCAAGACCGAAGCACGAAATCCTGGCGACGACGGGACCCACGATGAAATTAGGTGACCGGCTACGAGCCGCGCAGGCAGAACAAAACTCTCAAGGAGCGTTGCGGGTATCCACTGACGATCTCACCACCACCGTCGTGCAGGATCCGTTTGCGCTCCTGAAGCAACGAGCACAAGATGCGCTGTTCGCTCGAATGGGCGCGCGCCTCTACGATGCTTCACTCGGCTCTGACCAACTCGATGTGCTGGTTGTGCAGGAACTCAGTCGAGTGGTCGAAGAGGAACACATACCACTCGACTCGAGCGAAAGAGCGCGCCTTGTCGCGGAAATCCGTGATGACGTTCTAGGTTTCGGTGCGATTGAGCAATGGCTGGCCGATCCAGATGTAACCGAGATCATGGTGAACGCTCTCGACGGCATCTACGTAGAGCGCCGCGGAAAAATCGAGAGGACTGGATCGCGCTACACCTCTGCGGAACATCTCCGTCAAGTAATCGATCGCATCGTTTCACGCGTCGGTCGTCGGATCGACGAATCGTCACCGATGGTCGATGCACGTCTTCCGGATGGATCGCGCGTGAACGCGATAATTCCGCCGCTTGCTGTGGACGGTCCCGTTCTGACGGTTCGCAAGTTCGCGAAGCAGGTGTATTCCGATGAGGATCTGGTCAGGTTGTCGACGCTGACACCCGAACTGTGTGAACTCCTCGCTGCCGGAGTATCCGGAAAGTTGAACGTTCTAGTCACGGGTGGTACTGGAACCGGAAAGACGACACTCTTGAATGTGCTGTCTCAATACATTCCGGAGACCGAACGTGTAATCACTATCGAAGACGCGGTCGAACTCAGACTCGTTCAGGAACACGTCCTACGTCTTGAGGCGCGTCCACCAAACATCGAGGGCAAGGGCGAGATCACGATCCGCGATCTCGTACGCAATGCCCTACGCATGAGGCCAGATCGAATCATCGTTGGCGAAGTCCGGGGCGGCGAGGCCCTCGACATGCTCCAAGCGATGAACACGGGACACGAGGGCTCGCTCTCGACGTTACATTGCAACTCCCCTCGAGACGCACTGGCCCGCCTCGAGACAATGGTGCTCATGGCAGGTCTTGACTTGCCGGTACGCGCTATTCGTGAGCAGATCGCTTCTGCGGTCGACCTCATCGTTCACCTAAGCCGCCTTCGTGATGGCACGCGACGGGTCACGCAGTTGACCGAGGTAAACACGATGGAGGGAGATGTCATAACCCTCACCGACCTCTACGTGTTCGATTACGCGGCCGGCATAGACGAGCACGGCCACTTCCGCGGCAACGCCACCCCAACAGGGCTACGGGCGCGATTCGTTGATCGCCTAGCAGACCAAGGCATCGAGATCCCGAACTATTGCTTTGGCATTACAGAAAGAGCGCCTAAAGGGAAAATGAAGTAGTGATGCGCGCTCGGCAATCGCGCCCATCTCGAACTGTGGCACTGCTAGCCGCTTGCGTAATGGTGTTTCTAATCTTCCCGGGTACGGCCCAAGCCGAAGACGGAGACTTGGCGGTCCTAGGCGTCGATACAACTACATCTCCTCGCATCAGCATCACCGTGTCTACTCCGCCCGAACTTTCTGGAGCGGTGCTGAACGCGTCCGATTTTGAGGTGCGCGAATCTGGCGCATTGCGTAAAGCACGGGTTACCGGCGTTCCATCGGATCCGTTCGATGTCGTAATGGTTCTCGACACATCAGGAAGCATGCGTGGAGCCGCGCTAGAGGCGTCGAAGGCCGCTGCTACTCAATTGCTCGTCGGGCTGCCGCCTGACGTCGCCGTTGCGATCGTCGGGTTCGGGTCTGCCCCGTACACGGTTAGCGGGTTCAGCACCGATAGGACGCTACTGGCAAGCCAAATAGAAAGGCTCGAAGCTTCGGGTGAAACCGCCTTGTACGACGCCGTCACCGTCGGTTCCGAACTCGCCGCCCGAGCCGAAAAAGCATCTTTGGTGTTGCTGTCCGACGGCAAAGACACCGCGAGTGCTGGAAGTTTCGAGCAAGCAACCACTGCGCTCGTTGCATCGAAAGCATCGTTCTACGCGGTTCTACTCCAGACTGCAGAACAAGGGATACCAGCTCTAGATGCGCTCACGGTCGCGTCTAGCGGGCAACTTCTAGAGACCACCGATCCGAATGCACTGGCCAATATCTATGGCTCGATAGCAGGCGAACTATCGAATCAATACATCCTCGAGATCCGTGCAATTGGTATTGGTTCGATCGGATTCACGATCCGCGCCAAGTCAGCTGGGGTAGCGGCTTCGGGTTCCACGCGAATAATGGTCCCCCCTCATAACAGCATTACAACCGAAGTAACAATCGCGGCACCAAAAGTGATCACGATCGAAGAACCAGGATTCGCCGGGAAAATGCCGATGCTCATCATCGGATTAGTGGCGCTCTTCGTCGGGCTCCTTGTATTCGGACTACTCATGTTTCGTTCCCGCGACGATCCGAGTCAATTGACTTCGAACCGCGCCGTCAAAGCCGATGGCTCAAGCATTTCCGAACTAGCAGACCGAGCTACGAGTTACGCGCAAGAAAAGCTAGAGAAGTCAGGGAAGGCCGGGCACCTCAACGTAGCTTTAGAACGTGCAGGCATCGCAATGCGCCCAGGTGAGTTCGTCGTGTTGCAACTCACCGTTACCTTCAGCGCGTTCGCTTTGTTCTACCTACTAACGAATGCCATTGTCGGGCTCGTAATCGCCTTCGCCACATTCTTCGGCGTTAGGTACTACATAAACCACAAGGCATCGCGGCGGCGTCGCAAATTCGGCGAACAACTTGACCAAACGTTGCCGCTGATTGCCTCGGGGCTGCGCGCTGGTTTCGGACTCATGCAAGCCGTCGATGCCGTAGCGACCGAAAGCGAGTCGCCCACCTCGGAGGAGTTCCGCCGAGTTGTTACTGAAACTCGAATGGGCCGAGACTTAGTGGACTCGTTGCAAGCAATGGCGGACCGAGTCGACGACGACGACTTCCGTTGGGTAGTTCAAGCGATCGATATCCACCGTCAAGTCGGCGGGGACTTAGCGGAGGTGCTCGACAACGTCGACAAAACGATCCGCGACAGGAACCATGTGCGACGGCAGGTCGCAGCGATGAGTGGGGAGGGCCGCCTATCCGCCATCATTTTGTTTCTCCTCCCCCTCGGCATGTGCGTAGTTCTGCAGTTCATCAACCCCGAGTACTTCGGTGAACTCACATCTTCGAGCGCGGGCATTGCGATGCTTATTGGCGGCGGAGTTCTTATGTTGCTCGGTGGACTTTGGATGCGCCGCATCACCCGACTCGTCTTTTAGGAGGAATCCGATGCCGATTTTCATATGGCTTGCAGCACTAGCAATAGCGGCATCCATCCCACTCGCATTCTGGGCACTTGGCAGCGAACGCTCCCCCACGAAATCGGTGCGGGTGAATCTAAGACAGGGCCCAATCGAGACAACCAACCTCCGCGAAAAACAACTCCAAGATTCCGCTCGCGAGCGCGTCGTCACTCCATCAATGTTGGCCCTAGCTAATCGGGCTCGAAGCCTTACCCCCTCAGGGTTCGAAGAACGCTTAGAACATCGCATTCTTTTGGCTGGGATGTCTCAAGAGTGGGGTATCGAACGTGCGTTAGCAACAAAGGTGACCTCCGGAATCATCGGCGCCATCATCGGCGCCCTGCTGTTCGCTCTCGATCCATCGGTCATCCGATTTCTCGCATGGGCCTTGCTTGCTGTAGGCCTCTTCTTCGCGTTTGACGTAATCGTCGGAGGCCGCGCGCGTGAACGCCAAGGCCAGATCGGACGAGACCTGCCAGACAGCCTCGACCAAATCACGATCTGCGTGGAGTCAGGACTCGCTTTCGAAGCTGCCGTCGCCCAGGTCGCTTCTAGCAACAGGCCACTGTCAAACGAACTTGGTCGCATGCTCCAAGACATTCAGATGGGCCTCCCGCGCGCCCGCGCGATGGAACAACTACTACACAGGACAGACGTTGTGGACCTGCGAACTTTCGTCCACGCCTTCTCGCAGGCTCAGCGATACGGAATACCGATTGCACATGTGTTGCGCGTTCAGTCCGCCGACATGCGCGATAAGCGTCGTCAACGCGCGGAAGCAATGGCAATGAAGATGCCGGTAAAACTCGTTTTCCCTGTTGTGTTGTGCATTCTCCCTGCATTGTTTGTCATTGTTGCGGGACCAGCGGTGATCCGCCTCAGCAACAGCGGATTCGGCGGTTAAATGTGGAACACAACAATGCACAGACAATTCGCCAGACGATCGAATCGCTTGGCCAGTCGCTCGACGCAGGGAGCATCGCGCGATCCAAGCCTTGGCCCACGGGTTTCGAACCGTTCGACACAGTTTTAGGTGGCGGCTTCCATCCGGGCGAGTTCACCCTGGTGGGAGGCAAGCCAGGTGCAGGCAAGACGATCGCCGCACTGCAGTGGGCCCGCACCAGCGCGACGGCTGGTCGGCCCGTCGTATACGTGAACTTAGAAGATGGCCCATCGGCAGTGCTCGGACGCTTGCTCGCCTTAGAACTGGCGAGCATCTCACGCAGCGATGAAGTTGGAGATCGCGATCGGCTGCGCCGCATGATCACCGACTTGGCAATTGGCGCAGCGTCACTAGATGAACTCACTCGCGAACCTCTCGGCGAAGAAGCATGCGGGCGCGTCACGAGGTACGGAGAGAACCTCACGATCGTTGGTGCGAGAGCCGCGACGCTCACTCTCGACGACATCGCGGAACTAGCGAGTACGACCCCACTGCCCTCGATTGTCTTCGTGGACTACATGCAAAAGCTCCAGCCACCGATCAACGTAGGCAATGAGCTCGAACGAACGAACGTCGTCGCTGAGGCCCTCAAGGAGATGGCCCTTAGGCTCGATACGGCTGTCGTAGCTCTAAGCGCCGTTGACCATGACGGCTTGTTGTCCCGTCGAGCACGCATGCATCACCTACGGGGATCTACGGCCCTTGCTCATGAACCAGACCTAATTATTCTCCTCAACGAAAAGTTCACCGCAGTGACGAAGGAGCATCTGGCGTTCGACTCAGCCAGGGCGGACCGGTACCGCAACCAGGTCATTTTCTCTATCGAGAAGAACCGCTCGGGCCCAGCAGCGATCGACCTGGAGTTCACTAAAGACTTCGCAAACTTCCGTTTCGACCCGATTGGCGCCTTCACTGCTGAAAAACTCCTCGACTCTGTTCTGTTCAACGAGTAGCCCAACCGCCGCATTGCTAGTTCGAGTCCACAGATGACGACTCAGCCGGGCATCATTGTGCGATGACAGTTGTCCCGTTACGCATCGGATCTGAAACGGTCACAACGAGCGACGAGATAATCGTCTTGTCGCCTTTCAACGCCCAAGAACTGGGCAGAGTCCCATCAGCAGGAATCGCGCAAGTTAATGCTGCAGTTTCTGCTGCGCTCGCGGCGATGCGCGACCCACTACCGGCCTTTCGCCGAGCCGAGATCCTCGAAGCAGCTGCGTGCAGAATCGAGGCCCGCCATGAAGAATTGGCGCGCTCGATAGCGAGCGAGGCCGCGAAGCCCTTGAAGAGCGCGAGGGTTGAGGCCGCTCGCGCTGCCGGAACATTCAAATTTGCCGCCGTCGAGGCCCGCACGCTGACGGGCGACATGATCGCTATGGACGGTAACGACGCAGGAATCGGGAAACTTGGGTTTACCATCCGCGTTCCGATCGGAGTCATCGGTGCGATCAGTCCGTTTAACTTCCCACTCAACTTGGTGGCGCACAAGATCGCGCCGGCAATAGCAGCGGGTTGTGCGGTTGTACTGAAGCCCGCTTCTCAGACGCCACTAACCGCGCTATTGCTAGCGGAAATCCTGATTGATGAGTGTGGACTCCCACCGGGGTGGCTCAACGTCGTTACAGGAGGTGGCGCCACTGTCGGACAGGCAATCGTCGACCACGACGACATAGCGATGATTTCGTTCACTGGATCGCCCGAAGTCGGCTGGGATATTCGCTCGCGTGCACCCAAGAAAAAGGTTGCATTGGAACTTGGCAACAATGCTCCGGTGATTGTGGAACACGATGCTGACCTTGAATTGGCAGCATCAAAAATCGTTGCAGGTGGATTTGGGTACTCGGGGCAAACATGCATCTCAGTGCAACGCGTCTATGCACACGAACGCATCTGCGACGCTCTCGTCGAACTCATCATTGACAAGGTGACATCGCTCATTGTCGGGGACCCACTCGATGAGAAGACGGATGTCTCGGCACTCATTAACCAGTCAGAATGCGATCGCATCTCAGAGTGGATTGACGAAGCTGTCGCGGGCGGAGCGAAGATCGCTTGTGGAGGTACCGGCAGCGGCGGCGTTCTGGAACCAACCGTCCTCACCGGCGTGCTCCCAGACATGCAAGTTTGCAAGGGCGAGATTTTCGGTCCTGTAATCGGTATCGCTGCATATTCAACCCTTGATGACGCCATAGCGCTTTCGAATGATTCCAGATATGGATTACAGGCCGCGATATTTACGCGCGACCTTGCCGCTGCGATGAGGGCGGCTCATGCCTTGGAGTTCGGCGGCGTCACCGTGAATGAAATGCCGACCTTCCGAACCGATCAGATGCCATACGGCGGTGTTAGAGATTCTGGCAATACACGGGAAGGTCCGCACTACGCGGTACGCGAAATGACCGAAGAAAGAATGATTGTCATACAACTCTGACCCATTACTTCTTCGACCGAAAGGAAAACTATGGGAGCACTAGACGGCAAGGTCGCACTCATCACCGGAGCTGGTTCTGGCATCGGTCGTGCTACCGCGGAGCGTTTCGCCCAAGAGGGAGCGAGCGTTTTTTGTGTCGATATCGATACCGTTGGCGGCGAAGAGACCGCCGCCACAGTTAGTGGAATCTTCTCACGCGCAGACACAGGCGACTCTGACGAAGTTGACGCTGTTTTCGCCGAGTGCGAGAGCAAACTCGGAGGAGTAGACATCGCGTTCCTGAACGCTGGCATTGCGATCGGCGTAGCCAACATGACGGAACTCAGTAACGAGTTGTACACCAAAATTATGCGCGTGAACGTAGACGGGGTCTTCTACGGCGCTCGCGCTGCCATCCGCGCAATGCAGCGCCGCGGCGGAGGGGCGATCGTCGCTACCAGTTCTCTGGCGGGACTGATCCCATTCCAACTGGACCCCGTGTACGACCTCACCAAGCACGCGGTCGTTGGATTCATCCGCAGCATTGCTCCAACACTCGTCCCACTTGGCATCACTGCCAATACCGTCAACCCCGGTATGACCGACACCAAGATCATGACTGACGAGACGAAGGCACTCTTCGAAAAGGTCGCGTTTCCATTGATGCCAGCGTCACAGATCGCCGACGCCGTGCTGTCCATTGTCACAACTGGTCGCACCGGTGAATGTTGGGTCTGCCAGCCAGGCCGAGACGCGGAGCCCTACCACTTCCACGAAGTACCGGGACCCCGCATCAAGGGCGCGTCGGGCCGTCGCCCTCCGGGACAAGAAATTGGTGAGTGGGCTATGGGGAGTGACGGGTAGCCTGACAGCGTGAGCGATGCCTCGTTGGCGCGCACCGATTGATGACAAGGCCATCCCACCCATGACTCCTAAATCAGCCACCGAACAATCGTGGACACCGTCGTCATGGCGCACCCGGTCTGTCGTACAACAGCCAGCTTGGCCGGACCAAGAAGCACTCGATGCAGTCCTGAGTGAGATCTCCGCGCTGCCTCCGCTTGTCTTCGCAGGAGAGGCGCGCACCTTGACCGAATCGCTAGCTCTCGCTTCCGAGGGCAAGGCTTTTCTGCTCCACGCTGGCGATTGCGCCGAATCATTCGAGGCGTTTTCTGCCAACTCAATACGGGACAAACTCAAAATCATCCTGCAGATGTCCGTGGTTCTCACCTACGGAGCGGGAGTGCCAACTATCAAGGTCGGCCGCATCGCTGGCCAGTTCGCAAAGCCACGATCATCAGATACCGAGACACGGGATGGGACGACGCTCCCAAGTTTTCGCGGCGACATGGTGAACGACTTTGCATTCACTCCGGATGCACGTATCCCAAATCCACAAAGGCTGCTGCGCGGGTATCACCAATCATCTTCGACGCTCAACCTTTGGCGCGCGTTCACGAAAGGTGGGTTTGCCGATCTCAGTCGCGTTCATTCCTGGAACCAGGAGTTCGTGACCGCAAGTCCCCAAGGACGACAGTACGAAGCGCTTGCTAACGAAATCGACCGAGCGTTGCGTTTCATGAACGCCTGCGGGATAGATCTAAACCATGAAATGGCGTTCCACCAGGTCGATGCTTACACGTCCCACGAAGCCCTACTGCTCGGTTACGAAGAAGCATTGACCCGCCAAGACAGCCTCACTGGCGACTGGTACGACTGTTCAGCTCACATGCTCTGGATCGGCGACCGCACCCGCCATCTAGACGGCGCACACGTCGAATTCCTCGCAGGAGTCAACAATCCGATCGCCATCAAACTCGGCCCTACAAGCGAGGTCGACGACGTAATAGCGCTTTGCGACAGGTTGGACCCCCAACATTCGCCCGGAAGGCTCACCCTAATAACAAGGATGGGAGCAGATCTCGTGGCAGAACGCCTTCCGCCGTTGCTCGAAAAGGTTGGCCAGTCGGGTCATCCGGTCTTATGGGTATGCGACCCAATGCACGGGAACACATTCGCTCATTCGAGCGGATACAAGACGCGCAACTTCGACGACGTGATGGCCGAGTTGCGGGAATTCTTTGCCGCGTGTGCCAATTCAGGAGTGCGCCCCGGCGGGATGCACATCGAACTCACTGGCGAAGATGTAACTGAATGCTTGGGCGGTACTGAAGAAGTACTCGGCGATCACCTTGAGAACCGGTACGAGACAATGTGCGACCCGCGCCTCAATGCTCGGCAATCGTTAGATCTCGCCTTCCAGGTCGCCGAACTTCTTCGCGCCTGAACGACTTGTGCCGCTAGCTGCTTTCGTCATGCGATGCCGGAAGCACGATGTACGTGACGACGGCACCAACTAATCCCACCGCACCTGCGACTAACAGTCCGGCATGCAGACCCGATACGAAGGCGCCCTTCGCCACCTCTGCAAGTTGGTCTCCGATCGCTCCCGGTACAGAACCCGCAATTTGAAGGGCTCCACCGATGGAATCCTCAGCCACAATTTTCGCCGAGTCAGGCACCAATGCACCGGGCCCCGCAAAGAAATCGACAATTTTGGGCGAATAGATCAACGACATCACGCTGCCGATAACCGCCACCCCAAGCGCGCCACCCACTTGGCGTGTCGTGTCATTAACCGCTGACCCAACACCGGCTTTCTCCCGCGGTACGGATCCCATAATCGCATCCGTCGCCGGAGCCATCACAAGCGCCTGGCCCAATGCCATGAGCATGAGCATCCAAACAATGTCCGCGTACGAACTCGTTGCGTCTAGGCCAGTCATCAGCAACATTGCTAGCCCTGCAATTGCTAGCCCTGCAGAAACGGTGACTCTGGTACCAATGCTTTGGACAATCCGCGGACTAAGAGGCGCCACAACAAGAATCACCGCCGCGAAAGGCAACAACCGCGTACCCGCTTGTAACGGGCTGTATCCGAGCACAAACTGCATGTACTGCGTGAGTAGAAATGTTGAACCGAACAAGACAAAGAACGACATCGCTACTGCGAATGTAGAGGCGGTGAAACGACGATTGCGGAAGAACTGCATGTTGAGCATCGGCGTTTCGGTCTTTAGTTCCCACCAGATAAACGCACCTAAGAGCATCACCCCGCCAACGAAGGATGCAACGACGACGGGGTCCGTCCATCCTCTAGGGGGACCTTCGATGATTGCAAACAGAATCGCTGTAAGGGAGGTGATCGACAGCAACGCACCTGGCACGTCAAGTTTCGAGGCTGAAGGATCCTTCGATGTCGGGATCAAAAACAAGCCCGCGATAAGGCCCACGGCGACAATCGGGATATTCACCAAAAAGATTGAGCCCCAATAGAAATCTGCTACCAACGCGCCGCCAACGATAGGACCAAGAGCTACCCCAACTCCAGCGGTCGCAGCCCATATCCCAATAGCTCGCGCACGTTCCTCATCGGGGAAGATGTTCGTGATAATGGACAACGTCGCTGGCATGATGAATGCACCGCCGATCCCCATGAACGCGCGTGCAGCAATGAGTTCGTTTGGCGTGTTTGATAACGCCGACAACACGGAACCAATTCCGAATAGAACGAGACCAATCTGCAGCGCCCCACGCCGTCCGAACCGGTCGCCAAGACTCCCAGCAGTTAGTAGAAGTCCCGCGAATACCAGTGTGTAGGAGTCAACCATCCATTGGAGTTGGGCAGTAGTCGGGTTTAAGTCATTCGAAATAGTCGGGATGGCCACATTGAGGATCGTGTTGTCCAAGACGATCACAAGGAGGCTGAAACACAGCACTCCCAACACCGCCCACCGCCGTTCGTACGCCTTCTCCTGCACCATCTGTGATTGACTCATCGGAGGCCTATATAGCGTTATTGCGGAAGGTCACGACGCAACGCGCACTGCATTGAGCGCGGCATTGAGCGCGGCATCGCTTGCCGGCATGAGCGGTAGCCGTACATCAGGAGTTGGAATACGCGCCTGCGCGTGCAACACAGCCTTGAATACCGCTGGGTTCGGCTCGGCGAAACAAGCAACAACAAGCGGCAACAATGCTTCGGCGTGCGCTCGACCGTCGTCGACCTTGCCTGCCAAACCACACTCAATCATGGCGACGAAGCGTTCCGTACACAGGTGGGCAGAAGCACAGATCGCACCGGCAGCGCCCATGAGCATCATGGGGAACAGCAAAGGGTCCTCGCCGCCGAGTACTGCGAAATCGCGCGGGGAGTCAGCGAGCAACTGAATGGTGTCGAGATCAAGGCCTGCGGCGGCTTGCTTGATTCCGACGATGTTCGGATGAGCTGCTGCTTGGATGACACCTTGCGCGCTCAAGTGGCGGCCCGTGCGCGCGGCGATGTTGTAGAGCACAACGGGAACAGGCGATGCATCGGCCACCGCGCGGAAGTGCGCGACGATTCCTTCCTCCGACGGCCGCACATAATAAGGAACAACAATTAGAGCTGCCGTGATCGCGGGATTACCTTCGAAGGCTTCAACCGCTGCGACCGTCGACGCCGTGTTGTTCGTGCCCGCTCCAACGATCATCTGCGCATCACGTTCGCTGCAAACCACCGAACATGCCTCGATTACAGCGTTCTTCTCACCCGCCGTAAGAGAACTGGCTTCACCTGTCGTTCCCAACGGCACAATGCCTGCGGCGCCAGCCTCCAGATACTCGTGGCAGAGCCCCACGACCGCGTCGAGAGCCACGGAGCCATCCGCGGCGAATGGGGTGATGAGGGGCACATAAACGCCCCTGAGCTGAAGATCGGTCGCCATTCCCACAGCGTACCGGCATGCCTTCGGTAGTGTCGCCCCGATGTCGGATCCCATAACCCTCTGCCTCGTGTTGGTAACCGGCTTCTTCACGGGGATCCTCTCTGGAATGTTTGGGGTCGGAGGGGCTGTTATTTCGACGCCCGCCATCCGCGCCCTCGGCGCGTCTCCGATGGAAGCCCTGGCGAGCACACTTCCTTCGATTGTTCCTTCCTCGATCAGCGGCGCCCTTCGCTACCACCGCGAGGGCTTCGTGAATTGGGGCATCGTTAGATGGACGGGGCTTTCAGGAGCGATCTTCGTCATCCTTGGCGCGCTCTCATCGCAAGTTGTGCCGGGCGACGGACATTTTCTTATGATCATCACCGCTGGCCTAGTCGGCTTCACTGCGTTCCGGATGACCCAGTCACCAGACCGTCCTGACCCCGCAGATGCCGAAGAAGTCGCGCCCTCGGAGGACCCAGATCTCATAGACATCGCGCCTGCGGCAGGCAAACCTCATGACGAGCCGTGGAAGCTCGTCGTGATCGGATGTGGTGCAGGACTCTTAAGCGGGTTGCTGGGAATCGGAGGAGGGCTCGTAATGGTGCCCGCGTTCACCGGCTGGGTGAAGCTCGACATCAAAGCGGCGATCGGCACCTCCCTCGCCTGCGTCGGGATACTCGCGATTCCGGGAATGATCACACATCAAATTTTGGGGAACATCAACTGGTTCTACGCGTTGCCCTTATGCGTCGCCGTAATTCCTGGCGCTCGAGTTGGAGCACACCTAGCTATCCGAGCGCATGAACACCGCCTGCGACTAATAGTCGCCTATGGGCTTGGCCTAATCGCGTTGATGTACGGCGTCGGCGAAATCATCGTTCTCATTCGATAACACTGTCGGGCGTTTTCGCGAGTTCCCGCGCACTTACAAAAACATTGTCAAGCATTGGCTCGGTGAGTTTTTTTGTAAACGTATTTTGCTGGCTCGGGTGATAGCTACACAGGATTACGGCTCCGGGAGTTTGAATCGCGACACCATGGCCGAATACCGGTCTCTTGTTCGGAAGCGCGATTCCGGAGTCGCGCAATACCTGCCATACGGAGTCGAACGCGAATTTTCCTAGAGCGACAATTACCTTGACGTTCGGCAGGAGCGCTAATTCGCGGACAAGAAATGGCAAGCATCTGTCGCGCTCATCGCGTGTCGGCCTATTGGCTGGTGGTGCACACCGCACCGCTATCGAGATATACGCACCGCTCAACATGAGGCCATCGCCGAGGCTTACCGACTCTGCCTGATTGGCGTACCCAGTGCGCTTCAACGCTGCGAATAACCAATCGCCAGACCTGTCTCCCGTGAACGCTCGCCCTGTCCGGTTGGCGCCATGAGCGCCGGGTGCGAGACCAGTGATCAGAACGGAGGCTTGGGGGTCACCGAAACCCGTCACGGGCCTCCCCCAGTACTGATCGTCCCGAAATGCCGCCCTGCGCTCAGTAGCAATCGCTTCCCGCCAAGCCACAAGGCGGTCGCAACGGCGGCATTCGCCAATTTCAATATGGAGTCGAGCCAACGAGTCCTCGGACATGCCCACTATCTTGCTCGCGGTGCGCCTAGTTCTCGTAGTCAATGCCACCGCGTCAAGTTTCACGGCTAGGCGCAAGGTTGTAATTGAGAAGGCATTGAGTGCCGGGCATGACCTTGAGGTATTTGAGACAGGGCGCAGGGGCCACGCCGCCCGCATCGCACGCGGTGCCGCCAATGACGGCGTAGACGTGGTCGTCGTTCTCGCTGGAGACGGAACACTAAACGAAGCCGCCGATGGACTCGTAGGCACCGATACTGCATTGGCTCCCCTGCCTGGCGGGTCCACCAACGTCTACGCCCGAACAATTGGAGTATCCCGCGACCCAGTGGATGCGACTGCCCAATTGCTCGGGTCGTTGGATCGCAGGACCTTTCGACGCGTCGGCCTCGGTCGTGTGAACAGCAGACACTTCCTCTTCCATACCGGTGTCGGCTTCGATGCGTCAGTCGTCGAGCAGGTTGAACGCAAAGCCGCGTTCAAGCGATATGCGGCCCACCCGATTTTCGTCGGCGCAGCGTTCGACACCTGGTTGCGAACCTACGATCATTCGCGCGGCAGATTCACCGTTACCCTCGACGACGGTGAGGTGATCGATGGCGGCACGCTTGCAATCCTCTCGAAGACGAGCCCGTACACCTACCTAGGTGGCACGCCAATCGTCGTTGCACCTGAAACAAATCTCGATTCATCGCTCTCGATAACTGTCGTGAAGGCCAGGCACGCTCCAGCGATGATGAGTATCGCCGCGACGGCTCTCCTATATCCCAAGCGTTTGCACGGTCGACGCGACGTCGAACACCGCGCAAACATAACTGGCGCGACAATCTCCGGGAACACCCCGTTCCCGTATCAAATGGATGGCGACTACCTGGGAGAAGTCAATCAGTTAGACGTCGCGTTCGTCCCCGATGCACTCAATATCGTCGTGCCGTGAATAAGCACAGTCAGCCGAGAACGCGACGCGCTAATTCGGGGCTGTCCGTCATGATTGCATCGACACCTGCGTTAGCCAACCGGATCATCTCGGCTTCGTCGTTCACGGTCCACACATTCACTTGTAATCCTTGGGCGTGAGCTGCATCTATTAACTCCGCCGCAGATTCGCCTGCTAATACCCCAAAAAACGGGTGTATCGCCGAGTGTCCGCGCTCAACTGCAATGCCAGCGGCGATCAGCACGGTCGGATCGAGCACGAATAGGTACCCGGTGTCGATTCCCGCGTCGAGTTCACGTACGCGGTCGATAGAAGGGAGGTGGAACGAAGAGACCAGCACCCGATCGAGCATGTTTCGACTATGCAACAACTCGACAACAGCAGCCGCGACGCATTCATCTCGATCAAAGCCAGAGTCGTTAGGCGAGTTCTTGATCTCAATGTTCACGAGAAGTCCGGTACAGACATCGAGTACCGCGTCGAGGGTCGGTACAAACGGCAACGCGGCAGTGATTTCAGCAACGGTTCGCTCGGCGAGGATGCCGACGCCTTCGGCCTCGGCATCGTGATGAACAACTAGGTTCCCATCCGCTGTCGCGTGCACATCCAATTCAACGCCGTCGGCACCCTGATCGCGGGCAGCGATAAAAGCGGCGATCGTGTTCTCGTGCGCCACTAACGAGGCACCCCGATGCCCCATAACCAAAGGACGGGTACGGTTAGGTTCAGTCTCCACGGGTGGCACGGGGAACAGCGTAGGTTCCTGATACGACGTCGAATAACCGCAGGTCAAACCCCTTGCGGAATGCTTGGTACTAGCCGTATCGTGGGCATCACGCCTTGAGGGGATTGTCTCCCAGGGACCCTTGAACGTGCGCACGAGTTAGGCCGAGAATCGCACCTACGTACTATCGAAAGGCACCGAGTGGCGCTCACCTGGATACGGACGCACGATTGGGATACTGACGATTGGCGAGCCGATTCATTATGTCGTGATTCGAACGCTGACCTGTTTTTCCCGATAGGTGCCACTGGACTCGCGGTGGATCAAATCGACGCGGCAAAAGAGATCTGCGATATCTGCACAGTCGACTTTGAGTGCCTTGAGTTCGCGCTCGCGACCAACCAGGAGGCTGGAGTCTGGGGAGGCAAGACCGAGGAAGAGCGCCGCAAGCTCCGCAAAGGTTGGCTCGCCAGCAAGCGCGCTTCGTAACAAGACGCCGATATCCAGTAATCAACGAATCAACTTGGCGGTTCAACTACTTGGGTCGCGGCTGCTTCAGCTAGCGGCACAGTCACCAATACGCGAGCACCATGGTCGGTGTTGGTCATCTCAATCTGGCCGCCAAGTTCGCCGGTGACGAGCGCTTGGACAATCGTCAGACCAAGCCCTTTCTGCTGATCCAAAACAAAGCCATCAGGTAGGCCTACGCCGTCGTCCACGACCGCAAGCGTTAACTCACCCGACCGACGGCTTAGCTCTACGCGGACGGTACCGCTGGCAGGGTCATCGCCAGGGAAGGCGTGATCAACGGCGTTCTGCATAAGTTCATTGAGTACCACGGCGAGTGGCGTTGCCAATTCTCCGGGAACTTCCCCTGCATCGCCAGTGACCTCGAATCTAAGGCCTCCCTCGCCTACCGAGACCGTTTCCTCGACAATCCGGACGAGCGGCTTGATGACAGCGTTGAATTCAACATCTTCGCTCGCTTCACGCGAAAGCGTCTCGTGCACTATTGCAATCGATCGGATGCGTCGCTCCGACTCCTCAATCGCCTGACGCGCCGCAGGAGAATCGAGACGTCTTCCCTGCAACCGCAAAAGCGAAGCGATCGTCTGGAGGTTGTTCTTGACGCGGTGGTGCACTTCCCGAATGGTCGCGTCTTTGGACATCAACATCCGATCACGCCGCCGCAAGTCAGTTACGTCTCGCATCAATACCAAGCAACCGACGGGATTTCGATCTGCAAGCAGCGGAATCACCCGAAGGAGCACCGAAGCGTCTTCCCGTTCAATCTCCTCAATCACCGGGATACGACCGCGCACCGCCACATCTACCGCGCCTTCGTCAAAACCGATCTGCGCGAGATGTGCTCCAGATATGTACGCGTGGATGCCCATTCTGTGCAAAGCGCTGACGGCATTCGGACTCGCATATTTGACGCGGTGATCGATACCGAGCACCACGACACCGTCTCCAACGCGAGGCGCTCCTTCTAGTTCCACCTCTTCACGCGCGAATGGGAAAGATCCCTCTAACACCATGTGCGCAAGGTGATCGAAGCACTCGAGGTAGTAACGCTCCAACTCCCCTGGCCGCCGCGACGATGTGGTCGGCGTCTCTCGCGTGACTACGGCGACTACGCGCCCGCGGTGCTTCACTGGAATCACTTGGAGTCGAACCCGTTCCCGACTTCCCAGGGCGCCGGCATCACCATCACAGATTTCACTTCGTTTCCATGCACGCTTAACTAACGGACGCTCTACTTCGGTAACGACCTGCCCAACCAAGTCCGTCGCGTAGATGGTTTGTCCGGTCGTTGGCCGAACCTGCGCGAGGACCACGAACCTGCCGCCGTCTTCGTTGGCGATTGGACCAAATAGTAAAAGGTCGGAAATCGAAAGGTCTGCCAAGAGGCGCCACGAAAGCGCGAGTCTTTCGAGGTGTGCCAGTGCATCTTCGCTCACGTCTGTGTGCTGACGTGCAAGTTCCTCCAGCGTCGCCATTGAAACAGGCTACCGGCGCATCAAGATCAGGAAACGTTCAAACCGTTCGCTCAATAGGAAGTAGGAACTCTGCCAATCGTGCGAGACCGTCGATGTCGGCAATGTCCACCTCGAAAGCGGGCACTTCGATCAACACTTCGCCATGTCTACCGAGGTGGCTGCGAAGTTCGGACTCGCGCCTAGCGACCACTGTGAAGTTCCTAAAGGATTCCCCAATTGTTGTAAGTACGCGAACGGTACGCGCCGTGTCATCGAAAGGAGACCCACAGGTAGCAGCTAGGCGTTCGGCTACAGACTCGGCGTTAACGGACAACTTGTCCGCGGCTTGAACGCCGCTATGCGAGAGGAGGTACGAAGGTAAGACTTTGTTGATCACGAGGCATCCAAGGTGAAGGTTCCTCTTCTCTAGTTCTGCGCAAAACAACTCCGCTTCGTGCAACGGGCCATCTTCGAGGGTTGTGACCACGGCGAAAGTTGTCCGCTTATCGTGAAGCAGTCGCTCGACGGCACGAGCACGCGTGACAAAGGCTTCGTACATCTCTTGAAAACTCAAGAAGAACTCAGCGATGTCTTCGAGAAACTGGTTCCCAAGAAGACGGTCGGCGACTTGGTAGAAGGGCTTGCTGGCATAGTTGAGCCATCGCGCGCCACGTTTACCTCCCACGCGATATGGCAGCGTGAGCCATCGCAAGAGGCGACCACCAAAGAACTCCGCCATTCGCGCTGGGGCGTCGAGGAAGTCGAGAGCGTTACGTGTTGGAGGAGTATCAATCACAATCAAGTCGTATCGACCTGATTCATGGATCTCAAAAAGTCTCTCCATTGCGATGTAGTCGTGACTCTGAGCGAACCGCGCGGTCACGTTGTGATACAGCCGATTCTCCAAGATCCTCGACGCTGCCTCTGGACCACTCGCGTGCCGAAGAATTAAAGCATCCCAACTCTGCTTCGTATCGAGCATGGCGGCCCAGAGTTCTCCGCGGGGTTCAAGACCGGCGGCAGTAAATGCCGTCTGAGGAACACGCGTTTCGATATTTCCAATCTCTTGAAGCCCGAGGGAATCGGCTAGTCGCTTGGCCGGATCAATTGTTAGTACCAAAACCTTTCCTGGCATCGTCGCCGCCGCTGCTAGTGCCGATGCGGCAGCAATCGACGTCTTGCCAACACCGCCAGAGCCGCAAAACACGACCATCTCCTTCGAAGCCAATAGCGGTTCAAGACTCTTGTGAAGCGACTCGGCACCTGATCTCGCCTGAGAGCCTTCGATGGAGTCTTCGTCAGCCGCGGTCACAGCCCGAGCTCCGCTCCAAGTGCGTCTGCCACTAGCCGCGTCTCCCTCAATCCGTGTGAACGCGCGAACAAGTAGGGCAGGAACAGCATTGGAAGGTCGACCGTCTCACGCAATCGCTCCAAGTGCGTCGCACGAGTTGTGCGTAGCGACACAGCAAGCCTCGCCGCCTCGAGAACTACGCCTACATCTCCTCCAGCCGCTATTCCCAGCACCTCGCGTGCATCTGCACCGCAGAGACGCTCGAAAACTACCTCGTCCGACCGGGTGAACAGCGCGGGGAGAACCTGATTGACCACAACGGCGCCAAGACTTACATCCAACTGTTCCCGCACGCGCGAAACCAGATCAATCGTTTCGGCAACTGGAAGTTCTTCGGCGGTCGCGACGATATTGAGCGCAGTAATTGATGGGTCGGCGAGCAGCGCACTCATCCAATCCGTTTGTGACCGGACTGGGCCGACGGCTACGACATCGCGAATTGCATCAGGCGCGCCCAGCTGTGAAACAACATGCCCTGTCGCCGACGCGTCGACGACTACAAGGTCCCACGCAGCACGGCCTTCCAAAGATTCACGCACTTCCCAGCAAATCTTGCCGATCGTGAGAATCTCTTTGACGCCAGGAGCAGCGGTAGCCACGAAATCGAGCGCCTTCGCCAACGGTCCCAATCCACCAACAATCGGGACACGCAGATTGAGCTTCAGATACTCCTTGAGGCTTGCCTCTGTATCCATTGCCATCGCGAATACGTTCGGATACACCTCGGTCGGCGTGAACGACAGTTCCGCTGTCTCGAAGCGGTCCGCAATGGAACTCTTGCCGTCGACCTCGACAACAAGTACACGCTTGCCGCGTTCAGATGCCAGCAGCGCCATAGCCGCCGTGACGGTGCTCTTGCCAACCCCGCCTTTACCGGTGAAGAACAGGAGACGCCGCCCGAGTAGATCAGGCGCACGCAACATCGAGCGAATTATCTCCCGAAGCCGACCCGGCGACTCTCATCGTCAGCGGCCACTTCTATGTAAGCGATCTTGTCGACTGGGACACCGACGCGACGTTCCTTGACGTCTTCGATCCACAGGATCGGAGACCCTTCAGCCATCGCTTTCTCGACAAGCGCCACTACGTGTTCTGGAGATCCATCTATCTCAACTGTAAGTTCCTTGGGCGAGTAAATGACACCGATTCGAACTTCCATTTGGCGATCCTCCGACGATTCGAGCGGACTCGCAGCGTAGTCGGGTCACCCGCCATATTCCGCTTATGGAATATGCGCCGTGTTGGCCAAGTCGCGTCCGAAACGTGGCCACTCAGTCAACCGCCCAACATCGGTAGAAGTACGCCAAACAACGAGCAGGCCATCTCTGCGCGACCAACCGGGCTACCGCGCCATTGACATGTTGGGGACGGCATCAGTCTGCTGCAACGAGGGTTCAGGAGAGGCGAAGTTCTTTCTTGTAAATGCGTTTAGGCGCCATTGAATCGATGGCTGTTGCGATCGCGCCGAACACTTGAGATGTTTCACCCGACGGATCCGTTTCCACTATCGGGCGTCCGATGTCACCACCCTCTCGCAATTCTTTGACCAAGGGAATACGTCCGAGCAGCGGCACCTCGAGCCGAGTAGCCAAGTCTTGTCCTCCACCACTTCCAAAGATCTCATAGGCCTTGTCGTCATCGCCTCGGAAGAAGCTCATGTTTTCGATTACGCCGATGACATCTAGATCGACCTTGTCGGCCATTGCCGCCGCGCGTTGCGCGACTGCCTGTGCTGCGGGCTGCGGCGTGGTGACGATCACGACTTCTGCGCGCGGCAAGAACTCGGCTAGCGATAGCGCTACGTCTCCAGTGCCAGGGGGCATGTCGACGATTAGATATTCAGGCTCTCCCCAATCAACATCCGTGAGGAATTGCTCGAGAGCCTTGTGAAGCATTGGTCCTCGCCAAACAACGGCCTGATCTTCTGGAACGAAGAAGCCCATCGAGATGCAACGCACCCCGAAGGACGAAGGCGGAATCATCGTCTTGTCATCTTTGATCGACGGCGCCTCGCTAATGCCAAGCATCCTGGGCATCGAGAATCCCCATACATCTGCGTCGAGCGCCGCCACGCGCTTGCCCATTCGCGCAAGCGACACTGCAAGGTTCGTCGTTACCGATGACTTGCCGACTCCGCCCTTGCCCGATGCAATCGCAATAACCCTCGTATTGGCGTGTGTGAACGGGTTCTCGCCTGGCATTGAGTCTCCTTGCCGAGTGCTGGCGGCGCCAGCGATTTACCACTACGGAGTTAGGTACAATACCGGGGATGTCCTCCCCCGCACCGCTCGACGCCTCGGGATTCAGCGCCGCCGTCACCTCCGTCACCAACGCTTTCGGCGACACAACACGACGCGAGATCTATCTGGCAATACGTGAAGCTTCCGAAGGCGCAACAGCAGGAGAGATCGCTGAACGATTCGAACTCCATCCAAACGTCGCGAGACACCATCTAGAAAAATTGACTGCGGGCGGCTATCTCGTCGTCGATATGGGTCGGCCGGAAGGCGCTCGTTCAGCAGGCCGTCCATCGAAGAGATACCGGGTTACTCAACTCGACCATTCACTGAACTTTCCTCCACGACGCGACGACCTTCTCGCAACACTGCTCGCCCGCGCGCTCGAAGTATTGCCGCCAGATCAAGCGTCCGTCATGGCCGAAGAAGTTGGATACGACTACGGACGCGCACTCGCGGACCGCATCGCCCCCAGCGAGGGTCACCGATCAGTCAAGGCCGCGCTCGCGACGGTGGCTGACGCCCTCACGGCACACGGCTTCGCCGCGCATACCGAACAGCACGGCGATTCGATGACGATCATTTCCGAACACTGCCCGTTCGGCGACGCTGCCCAGTTGTATCCACATGTTGTGTGCGCGGTAGATCGCGGCCTCATCCGCGGTCTAATGGCCGGCCTCTACGGTGAGACACAACCACACTTCGAACAAAGCCGACCTGAAGGCGACGCGCACTGCGTCGCCCGCGTGTGAATAGCGCCTACCTAGACCACGCTTCAGCATCACCACTGCGTGAGTCCGCGCTAGAGGCGATGTTGCCTTTTTTGCATGCGCATCATGCGGACCCTGGACGCCTTCATGGACCGGGAAAGGTGACACGATCGGCCGTAGAACTTGCGAGAGAACAAGTCGCTTCGTTACTCGGTGCACGCCCGCGCGAGGTGATCTTTACGTCGGGTGGATCCGAATCTGTCAATGCCGCGATATTTGGGGCGGTACGCCGCTGCGCGAACCCAACCCGTCTAGTCACCACGGCGGTAGAACATTCGAGCGTCATCGAAGCGTGTCACCGCGAGGAACTCGAGACCATTGCGGTTGGCGTCGATCGCCACGGACGTTTTGATCCAGCTGAGATCCATTCCAACATCTCGCCGACGACGGCTCTCGTAACCATCCAACTCGCCAATCACGAAGTTGGAACCATGCAGCCCGCAGCAGAGGTATGCGCTCTTGCGCGCGCTTGCGGCGCCCTTGTACATGTCGATGCATGCGCAGCTATTGGTCAGGTGCCGATCGACTTCGCCGCGCTCGGCGCAGATCTCTGCAGCGTCGGGGCACACACGTGGGGTGGCCCGAAGGGCACTGGCGCATTGCTTGTGCGGCGCGGCCTTCGTATCCCATCTTTGATCTTGGGAGGCGCGCAAGAGCGTGCGCGGCGCGGTGGGATAGAAAATATCCCTGCGATCGTCGGATTCGGTGCGGCCGCGGCCGGGGTATCGGTGACCCTCAGTTCAGAGGAAGAGATTGCGCGGCGTAACACTGCCCGAGCGTTCACGGCGATTTCGAATGACGTCAAGGGCATCACAAGATTCGGGGATCCAGTAGATCGGCTCCCGAATATTCTCTGTTTCGGCGTGGACGGTGTAGAGGCGGAACCCATTTTGCTCGGCCTAGATCAACGCGGCATCGCCATTCACTCTGGCTCGTCGTGCTCAAGCGAATCCCTAGAACCATCGCCAGTGCTCATGGCTATGGGAGTCGATGCAGACCACTCGCTTCGAGTGAGTGTCGGTTGGAACACAACCGATGCCGAGATAGATCTCTTCATTTCCGAGTTCTCGGGCGTAGTTACGCAACTCCGTGCCCTGTTCGGTACCAATTAGTTATGCGTGGTAGAACGAACCAATGAACAACTGGTCAGAACTGGCACGGCGCCTCTCTGGATCGCTGAATCTCGCAAATGCTCCGCTAGCAATCACTTTCCACGACGCGCCCCCGGACGGGGTCAAACCATGTGGCCTTCCCATTCCCTCTCCCCTGGCCGATGGCAGGACCGGACGAGCGGCAGCGGGATGCGTCTTTTGGATCCACGGAGAAACAAACACCTTCTCGACGGTTGAACAAGATCACGGTAACTGCAGCGTCGGGAGCATGACACACGGTTTCAAGACTCTCGACGAAGTGGCTGGAAACGACGACGTTGCAGCATTGGTCGGCTCCGGTTGGGTGACGATGGAGCTAGTGCCTCACATCCCAGTCATTACCAAAAAGCCTGGGTCTGTTACATACGGGCCACTTGCTGACACATCTTTCGATCCCGACGTAGTTTTCATCCGCGTGAACGGTAAGCAACTCATGGTTTTGTCAGACGCAATCCCAGGGTTGCGCATCGAAGGTAAACCTCAGTGTCACATCGTCGCGATAGCGAAGGAACAGCGGGAGATAGCCGCAAGTGTTGGTTGTGCATTGAGCCGAGTCCGCACGGGCATGCCGGCCACAGAAATGACATGCGCGATTCCGGCCGAGAAACTGGGGGCCGCAATAGAAGCGATCGAAAAAAATGCGATCGCCGACGCCGCAGTTTCCAGGTACGCATCCGAAGACGCTACGCGCTTCGCCTAGTCACTTTGTTTGTTGCCTACTTCTTGGCACTCTCGTAATACGGATTGGTTCCTGAAGCGTGATCGGTGACATCGATGACTTCGGTGATCTCAGGAACACCATCGAGAATCGCTACCTCGATGCCTTGAGAAAGCGTCGCCGCTGCCATGCCGCATCCCTGGCAACCGCCACCCATACGCATGTATGCCCGCGAATCTTCAATCGCAACCAATTCGGCATATCCGCCATGCGCCGCGATTGCCGGATTGATGTCGGTCTGAAGTATCTCGACGACGCGCGCGACAATCGGATCACTCAGGTCGAGTTCGGTTGCTGGGGCGGAAGGACCAACTTGGGGAACATTCGGATTCTGGAGAACCATGCCGCCGCCTGAAATATCCAGCGTCGATCCCCGAACCTTTTCCGCGTCCGCACTCGGAACTACAACGGATAGGTCATCGCCGCTCTGCACTACCTCGTCCTCACCTGCTTCATCGAGTCTGCGGAAATACATCTCGTACGTGTACGCCGTCCCTTGCACACCGCTCACCTCGAGCCAAAGTGCAAGTGATTCCGAATCCGGCTCCGCCGCCCGAACATCAATGATCTTGGTGCGGGCTTCATCGGTCACGGTCAGCAGTGGTGTCATCGCGTCGCTCATGGGGCCATGATAGGCCGTATGGCAAGGATTCTCCTCCTCGTTCCCTCGGCCACATATAGAGCCCAGGATTTCATAGCCGCCGCCAAGGCAATCGAGGTTGACTTGGTCATTGGCACCGAGATGCCTTCACCCGTGGGAAACGGGCGCGGTCTTGTCCAAATCCCGCTGGATGATCCGTTGGTTGCGGCCGATGCAATCGAAGCTTTCGACCGCGAACACGGGATCGATGCGGTTGTGGCTGTCGATGACGGTGGAACGCTTGCTGCCGCTCATGCCGGAGAACGCCTCGGCTTTCCGCACAGTCCGCCCGACTCGGTCGCAGCGACTCGCGACAAAGCCGAGATGCGAAGGCGCCTTGCAAAATCCGAAGTAACCCAACCTCGATTCGGATCATCGGGAGCGGAGGTCGGATACCCATGTGTTGTGAAACCAACAGGACTGTCCGGAAGCCGAGGGGTCATCCGCGCCGATACGGCAGAGCAGGAGTCGGCCGCCCGGATCCGTATCGCAACATTTTGGGACGGGCCACTATTGGTTGAGCAATACGTCCCCGGGGTAGAGATTGCTCTCGAAGGTTTGCTCACAAATGGACGACTCGAGGTGCTTGCGACTTTCGACAAGCCCGATCCACTTGTCGGTCCCTATTTCGAAGAGACGATGTACGTCACACCGTCGCGGCTTGTTCCTCGCGACCTAGGGGCTGCAGAACGGGCCGCTTCGCTTGCTTGTGTTGCATTGGGATTGACTGAGGGACCGGTGCATGCCGAGGTGCGCGTCAAAGATGGCCAAGCCTGGGTAATCGAGGTGGCTTCCCGTTCGGTGGGCGGCCTGTGCGCGCGCGCCCTTCGTTTCGGCGCAGGGATCAGCCTCGAGGAAGTCGTGTTACGACACGCTCTCCACTTACCGATGACCGACCTCGCGCGCGAGAGCAGCGCATCCGGTGTGACAATGCTCCCGATCGCACAGGAAGGCACGTTGGTCGCCGTAAACGGCCGCGAAAGAGCACTCGGGGTGCCGGGAGTCGTAGGACTAGAGATCACAATTCCGATTGGTCATCGCGTTGTCCCCTTGCCCGAAGGCGATCGCTACCTAGGTTTTCTCTTTGCGCGCGCAGACTTCCCCGAACAAGTCGAAGCTGCCCTACGGGAGGCGGTCTCTCACCTCGATATCGTCATTGCATGAGGATCCTGCTGGTGTCCACCTACGAACTCGGCCACCAGCCGCTCGGCGTCGCAGGGCCAGCAGGAATGTTGCAGGCGCGGGGACACGAAGTCCGCTGCCTAGACCTCTCCGTGGAGGAGTGGGATGGAGCGCTCGCTAATTGGGCCGACCGCGTCGCTATTTCTGTTCCAATGCACACTGCAGCGAGACTCGCGCGGTCGATAGCGCCGAAGTTCGAGGTGCCCGTCGCGGCCTATGGTCTCTACGCTGCGATGTGCGCTGAAGTCGCGACCGCTTTGGTGGACCGCGATCCGGAAACCGCCCTGTTGCAATGGATTGAAGAAGATCCACTCGCCGAGCACGTTAGAGCCCTACCGGCGCGGAACCTTCTCCCCCCACTCGCGAGTTACGCGCGTCTGGTGTTGGCCGACAGCGAATTGCCGACAGCGTATGTCGAGGCATCCACTGGTTGCGCACACCGATGTAAGCACTGCCCTGTACCTGTCGTGTACGACGGACGTACGCGAATTGTGCCGGTAGACGCGATAGTTGATGACGTAGTCGCCCAGAAGAATGCTGGCGCGCGGCACGTCACCTTCGGCGACCCTGATTTCTTCAACGGGATCCACCACGCGTTACGCGTCGCGCGTGCAGTCCATGAAGCAGTGCCGGACTTGACCTTCGACTGCACTGTGAAGGTCGAACACATCTTGCGACACGAAGAAGTGTGGAGCGAGATGGCCGGACTCGGATGCCTATTCGTTGTGAGTGCATTCGAGTCCGTAAACGACACAATTCTCGCAAGACTCGACAAAGGCCACACGGCAAAGGATGGGCAGCGAGCAGTTGCTGTGTTGAGGGGTCACGGAATCGCTGTACGTCCGACTTGGTTGCCGTTCACGCCATGGTCTGAACTACGAGATGTGCAGGAAATTACAAACTTCGTCGCCGGCAATGACCTCGTAAGTAACGTAGACCCCGTTCACTACTCGATCAGACTTCTCGTTCCGCAAGGTTCGCTACTGATCGGAGACATCGATGGGCTCATGCCGTTTGATCCAGAGCGGCTCTCGTACCCCTGGGAGTCTCCATTAGATGCACTTCAGGCAAGGGTGGCGACCATCGTCGAGAAGATGACCGACAATCCAGTCTCTGAAACATTCGATGCGGTGCGGGTCGAACTCGGTTTAGAACCGGTCAACGCTCCGGACATTTCAGTACCGCACCTATCTGAACCCTGGTTCTGCTGCGCAGAGCCGACCGAGGCACAGTTCACGACCTTCTAGCCCTCGGCGTTACTGCCAGCTCCCGCGGCTTCGTCGAAAGTTCCATCTGTGGCTAGAGCAGATAGCGAACGATCAGATAACTCCGATGGACCATCGACGTCGAGGCGCGGCAGAATGCGATCCAGCCACTTGGGCATCCACCAGTTCGCTTTGCCAAGCAGTTCCATCGTGGATGGAACGAGCACCAAGCGCACGATCGTAGCGTCAACTGCGACTGCAGCCGCCAGGCCGATTCCAAGCATCTTCACCGTTGGCGACGAGTTGGTAACGAATACAAGGAACACCGAGATCATGATCACAGCCGCAGATGTGATCACCCTCGCCGTCTTCGCCAAGCCAGTTGCGACGGCTTCGCGGTTGTCACCTGTCGCGAGGTATTCCTCGCGCACACGTGTCAACAGGAACACTTCATAGTCCATCGACAAACCGAACAGGATCGCGAACATTATTAGCGGCACGAATGAAACAACTGGAACCATCTCATGCACCCCGATCAATTCACGTCCCCAGCCCCACTGGAACACGACGACCAAAATGCCAAAAGCGGCCCCGATAGATAAAAAATTCATCACCGCGGCCTTGAGCGGAACCAAGATGGACCGAAACACCAACATCAATAAGAAGAACGCCGCGAGCACAACAAATCCGATACACCAAAGCAGACGCTCTGAAATGCGATCGGTTACGGCAATCAGTTCGGCGGTGGTTCCGCCGACAAACACATTCCCATCTAGCGGGGTTCCCGCTGTAGCAGTCGGTATGACGCGATTCTGAAGTGTGCGGACAAGATCTTGCGTTGCTGGTGCGTTGCCTTCGGTTGACGGGATGACGATCAATACTCCCGCTGAAGCCGTCTTGTTGAGTAGAGGCCCCTCAGCCAATACCACTCCTTTAGTCCCTTTGACCGCACCGAGGATGCGCTGTACTGCGGAAAGATCTGCAGCGACGTCACGCTTGGCAGCGGGTGCGAACTTCATTGTGATGAGTAGCGGACTATTCACGCCGGGACCGAACGCTTCGCTCACATAGTCGTACGCGCGACGTTGCGTGTAGCTAGTTGGATCATCGCCGTCGGTTGCAAAGCCAAGCTGTAATCCAAGAGCTGGCCAAGCCAGCAGCAGTAAGACCGCGAGGGATGCCACAAGACAAGGCCACCGATATTTCGCTACGGCATGGCCCCATCGATACCAAAATCCGCCACCTGCATCGGTGTGAGAATGTCGTTTCGGAAACACGCGCAAGCGATCCAGGTGGTGACCCAACACGCCGAGGAGCGCTGGCAAGAGTGTCAGCGACACAAGGACCATCACAAAAACGAATAGCGCGGCAGAGAATCCGAGCATCGAAACATAAGGAATCCTCGCGAACCACAGACCCCCCAACGAGATCATGACGCAAGCGCCGGCAAACAGTGCGGCACTTCCTGCGGTGGCCATCGCAACTTCGATCGCCTCCTGAATATCCATTCCTGCGTCACGATTCTGACGAAATCGGGTGACAATAAGTAGGGAGTAGTCGATCCCTACGCCTAAGCCGATCATCACTCCGATAACCGGAGCGACAGTACCGACGGTAAACATCGTCGCCACGACGGTAAGCAGCGATACTGAGATGACTATTCCCATAATCGCCATGCCGACAGGTACCAGCGCGGCTACCACGGTGCCGAAAACAAAGATCAAGATCACAAGTGCAACAAGCAGTCCTATCGCGTCAGCGTTGCTGCCACTTTGTTTTTTCGCCAATAGGGCGTCGGCTACAGGTCCTCCGTATTCAACTCGTACCCCGGCTTCGCGAGCCGCACGGGTGGCCGAATTGAGTTGCGCTATTCCATTGGTAGGCAGATCACTCCACTGAGCCGAATAGGCCACTTGCATTAAGACCGTCTTACCGTTTGCTGAGACCTGCGGCGGACCGACGAGATGAACGTCGTGAATCTTTCCAACCGAGGTCGCCACAGTAGAGATAAGGGCCTTGTCTATCGGCCCGGAACTGGAATGAAGTACAACTTGGGTGGTCAGAAGATTCTGTTGCGGAAATCTCGCTTCCAGCAGGTCGATCGCGTGTTGCGCGTCGGTACCTGGAATTGTGAACTCGTCGCGAAATGTCGAACCAACAGAAGAACTCGCGACTCCGAGTGTCACCAGGATGACCAGCCACGCCGAGATCACCCACCAGCGCCGCCTAAATGCCGCACCGCCCAACCGACCGAGAGGAGTCACTTTTTCTTGTCAGTGCTCACCGATTTGCCCCCAAGAGGTTGAGAGCTGAACCGGCCCTGAACCACCCGATGTGCTCGTCGGACATTGTGTGGGTTGTTTCGATCTCATCGCTCGAACAATCTGCATGCCTCAAGACCACATTTACTACCACATTTGGGGCTAACTCTTGGAGACCACAAATGTCGATCTTGTCGTCGACCAGAATCCGCTCATAGTCTGATGATTTAGCGAAGGTGAGTGCCAACACTCCCTGCTTCTTGAGGTTCGCCTCGTGGATGCGCGCGAAAGAGCGAGCGATAATTGCACGCGCTCCCATGTAACGCGGTTCCATCGCAGCATGCTCACGGGACGATCCTTCGCCATAGTTCTCATCGCCGATGGCGACCCAGGCAATTCCTGCGTCCTTGTATTCGCGAGCCAGAGTCGCGAGCGACTTTACGGATCGATCTCGTACATCGATGCCGGTGCCAGGTTCATCAAGCGAGAACGCGTTGTTCGCGCCTATGAAAAGATTGTCCGAGATGTTGGAGAGGTGACCTCGGAACTGAAGCCAACGCCCCGCAGGCGAGATGTGGTCCGTCGTGCATTTACCTGTGGCCTTGAGTAGCACCTGTAATCCCAAGAAATCAGATCCGTCCCAAGCCGCGAATGGAACGAGGGCTTCTAAACGCTCCGATCCAGGTGCGATCACCACCGAGACTGTCGACGGATCAGTAGCGGGTGCGACGAATCCCATTTCCCCCGTGTCGAAACCACCTGCTGGCAACTCAGCAGCTTCCGGCGCGCGCAGTTGAATCTGGGAACCATCAGGAGCGGTGAGTGGTTCGTGAACGAAATCCACGTCGAGGCGGCCCGTCAATGCCATTGCGGTTACGGTCTCGGGTGAAGCGATAAACGATAAGGTCGACGGATTGCCGTCGTTGCGTGCAGGGAAATTGCGATTGAACGATGACACGATCGTGTTCACTTCTCCCGGTTCCGTGTCTGTCCGTTTCCACTGACCGATGCATGGTCCGCACGCGTTCGCCATCACAGTGGCACCGATCGCTTCGAGGTCGGCTAGAAGACCGTCGCGGGCGATCGTGGCGCGTATTTGTTCACTTCCAGGAGTCACCAAGAGTGGGACCTGGACGCGGATGCCAGCGGCAGCAGCCTGACGCGCGACATGGGCTGCACGCCCGATGTCTTCGTAGCTTGAGTTCGTGCAACTACCTACCAGCGCCTGAGATATCCGCGCCGGGTACCCCTCAACCTTCACGGCTTCGCTTACCGCTGACAAGGGACGATCGAGATCAGGAGTACCGGGACCAACAAGGTGTGGTTCCAATTCTGAGAGGTTCACATCGATCACGCGGTTGAAATAACGCTCGGGATCGCTTGCAACCTCTGGGTCCGCCCGAAGGTATTCGCTATGTTGCTCTGCGAGCACAGCCAATTCGGCTCGTTCGGTTACCTTCATATACGCGGCCATACGGTCGTCAAAGGGGAACACAGAGCACGTTGCGCCGATCTCGGCACCCATGTTGCAGATAGTCGCCTTACCGGTTGCAGCAATCGTCGAAACGCCCGGCCCGAAGTACTCGATGATGGCCCCTGTTCCGCCTTTCACGGTGAGGATCCCCGCCACCTTCAGAATCACATCCTTGGCAGATGCCCAACCGGACAGCTCGCCCGAAAGTCTCACGCCGATCACCTGCGGGACCCGCGTGTTGAACGGCCATCCTGCCATCACATCTACGGCATCGGCGCCACCGACTCCGATTGCAATCATCCCGAGCCCACCAGCATTCGGTGTGTGACTGTCGGTGCCGATCATCATCCCGCCAGGGAATGCATAGTGCTCGAGCACCACCTGGTGGATGATCCCTTGTCCTGGTTTCCAAAAGCCGATTCCATACTTGGCACTCACCGATGCGAGGAAGTCGTACACCTCGTCGTTCTCCTCGAGAGCCGCGGCTAAGTCCGGCTGCGCGCTAACTCGCGCCTGAATCAGGTGGTCGCAGTGCACGGTCGTTGGCACAGACACCGCGGGAAGATCAGCAATCATGAACTGCAGCAGCGCCATCTGCGCTGTCGCATCTTGCATCGCAACGCGATCGGGGCGATAGTCGCCGTAATTCAGCCCTCGAACGGTTTCGATTGTCTCGACGTCGTTCGCATGACCGAACAACACCTTCTCAGCAAACGTAAGCGATCTCCCAAGGCGACGACGTGCAATATCGACGTTTCTTACGAGCTTCTCGTACGTCGACCGCACCTCATCGATAGAAGCGTTGCATCCAACTACCTTGCCCATTGCGTGCTCCGTGTTCCGTCCTCGGTGCTCAGTGTGCTTAACGATCTACTTCGTCGACAATAACGCTAAGCATCACATCGCCCACTTCTGTCGATTGCACGATTTCAATGCCCTCCACCACGTAACCGAACAAGTTGTAGTCCTTCCCCAACTTGCGCGTGCAGTCGTCAATCGTGATGAAGAACTGCGACCCATTTGTGTTCTTGCCTGAGTTCGCCATTGCAACTGCGCCAAGTGTGTATTCGCCCAGAACTTCCTCGTCGTGAAACTTGTAACCCGCGTCACCAGTTCCGGTCCCTTGCGGGCAGCCACCCTGGATGACGAAATCAGGAACAACACGGTGAAAATTAAGTCCGTCGTAATATCCACCGCGCGCGAGGCCTACAAAGTTGTTGACCGTGTTCGCTGCCAATTTCGGGTCAAGGTCCATGACGATGTCGCCGCGTTCGGTCTTGATCGTCGTCCTATAGATCTTGGACCCGTCGATTTGATATTCAGGTAACTCAGGCACGTTCGCTCCTAGCGGGAGGCTTGTTTGGGTAGGGTCGTTGGCGATGTCTTCACGGCTTCTGCAAGGAGTCCGCGCACCGCATTAGCCATTGGACCATCGGGGTCCCCAACAAGGTACCGCTGAAACTCGGGTATCGCGGAAGCGGGGTCACCGCGGTCACGCAGAAGGATCGTCCCTCGAAAGAATCTGGCATCCGGATACAGGGGATCGATCGCAATGGCCTTGTCTATTAGTTCGAGCCCTTCGTCAGGAAATCCTCCGAGTCGAATAACCCAGCCGCTGTAAGCAAACGGTTCGGGGTCGGTTGGGTCGAGCGTTGCCGACTGTCGATAAGCCTCCAGTGCGCCAGCGCGGTCCTGCCGCCCCAAGCGAAACCGAGCTAGAGCGAGATGCGCCAATGCGTCTCCCGGCGCCCTGTCCACGGCGGCTTCGAGCATCAGTTCTCTCGATTCATCCGATACCTGAGCACTCTCTGCGGAGCGCCCAGTCGGGTTCGAGCCAGGCGCCCGCACACCAGTTCCAATTGCGAGCGCAATACCGGCGGCGATCGCAAAACCAACAAGGGCAACGGCCACGCCAATCCGGCGGGCAGGCGATGCGTTCGCGCTCTCATCGCGAGCAAAACCATCTAGTTCGTCAACAACGTCGTCAGCACGACGCCATCGTCGTATGGCCAGGACTAGACAGCCTCCTCCAACAATTATCACCGTTATTGGCATTGCCCACAGCAACAAACCCACACCCTCGGCCGGCGGCTCCAACAGGATCGACTCTCCGAAACGGTTCGTAAATACACGCCTTATCGTCGCGTCGCTTTGTCCATCTCGAATACGAGTTTCAATATCTCGGCGTTGCGCGCGCGCTGACGCTGTCGATGACTCCGCTACCGACAAGCCCTCGCAGTCCACGCAACGAAACTCGGTTGCGAGTCTGTTCGTGTGCTCATCAATTGACTCCGATGAACCATTCGGCCAAAGCGCGAATGCGACGGCTCCGAACAGCAAGGCTCCGAGTACCACCATTTGGAACCATCCGCGCGAGTGGCGTCTCATCCTGAACCTTGCGCGCGGGCCACCATCTGATCGAGTTCACTCACACTTATAGGCCCATACTTCGATCCCACGATTACACCGTCGGGCCCAATCGCGAATGTTTCCGGTTGTCCGCGCGTTCCGAATGCCAATGTCGCTGCTTCAGCATCCGCATCCTGCCGCGCCGCCCACAACATTTCATCCGCTTCAGCCGCCTCGCGGATCGCACTAGTGGTGTCGTCTCTCGGTATGCCCACCAATACAACGGACGTGTCCGCAGAAATGCGTGAGTGCCACTCCTGTAGGGCGGGAAGTTCTTCACGACAGGGGATGCACCACGAGTTCCAGAAGTTAATAATCACCGTCTTGCCGGCTAGGGACTCGGATGAAACTGGCGTCCCATCGAGCATCGTGGCGCTCCATCGCGGCGATTGTTCGCCCAGCAACGCACTGACCTTCGTATCCGCTCGCGGGTCTGTTCCTACAGTCAGAGCCAATACAACCGCGAGCGCGGCGACCATCAGTCCGGATGCGATAGCAACCCATCGCCACGGGTATTTCACCCGCTGACCTCGACGATTGGCTCAGCGTCTCCCTCGTATACCGATGGATCCGAACGATTCGTACGTCGACGCAATGAAGGCAGCAGCGCAATAGCCGTTCCGAGGGCCATGACCAAGCCGCCAATCCAAAGCCAAAGCGTCATCGCATGCACCGAGACACTGATCGTCACGCGGCCTCGCTCAGTCGGTGACGATACGAGCGTTAGATACAGATCTTCCAACAGGCCTGTTCGTACCGAAGGGGTGCCGATTCCCATGTTGGAGTTTGGAAACGTAGAGATCGAAGGCGCGTACGTCCCAAGCGATCGGCCATCTCGATGAATACTTAGATCTGCCAACACAGTGATCTTCTGTGGGGTCGTTGTGGTGCGCGTACCGATGAATTTGAGGTCGTAACCACCCACGACGACAGACTCGCCTTCCTCGAGCCGCACTTCACGTTTGGTCCCGAAGGCGCTGGCCGAAGCGAGTGCCAATGCAATGAGGACGACTCCAACGTGAACTACAAGGCCGCCGTAGCGACGCGGATTGCCACCTACCGTTCGGACCAAGGCGCGTGTTGGTCCAATCCCATCGATACTCCTTCGTTGCGATACGGCGTGCGTTACTTCACGCGCTATGCCCAGGAGAGCGAATGCCGCCAGTCCGAATGCGAGTGCCGTTCCGAGATCACGTGTCAGGAAGATCAAAGTTGCGATCATCACTGCCGCTCCCCCGTATGCGGGACCGAGTAATCGCCGACCCAACACATCGCCCGAAGTTCCCTGCCACGGCAACGCTGGTGCCACGGCCATAAGGAATAACAGCGCGAGTCCCAAAGGCGAGGCCATCCGGTCGAAATAGGGCTCGCCTACCGTCAACCGCGACCCTCTGACTGCTTCAGCTACCAATGGGAAAACGGTACCTAGAAGCACAACAAATGCGAGGCCCGCGAATAACAGGTTGTTGGCTAGGAACGCAGCTTCGCCGGAGACTACGGAGTCAATCTGACCCGTTGAGTGCAATTCATCTGCACGCCATGCAATCAACCCAATGCCAACTATCGCGACTATTACCAAATACCCGAGCAGCCAGGGCCCAATCCCGGATTGGGTGAACGAATGAACCGAATTGATAATGCCGGAGCGGGTCAGAAACGTTCCGAGAATCGTCAAACAAAACGTCGCTATTACTAGCGACAAGTTCCAGACGCGAAGCATGCCTCGTCGCTCTTGAACGAGCACTGAATGGATAAAGGCGGTCGCGGTCAACCACGGGAGCAACGACGCGTTCTCAACCGGGTCCCATGCCCAATAACCGCCCCAGCCGAGAACCTCATAACTCCACCATGCACCGAGAATTATCCCAACCGTAAGGAAACCCCACGCAGTTAGCGTCGCCCGCCGCGTATCTTCGAGCCATCCTTCACCAAACCGACCGGTTATTAACGCTGCCATCGCGAATGAGAACGGCACAGTCATTCCGACGTACCCGAGATAGAGCATCGGCGGATGAAACGCCATCAGCGGGTGGTTCTGAAGTAACGGATTCGGACCGCGTCCATCGGCTGGGATAACACCGCTAACGAGTTCAAATGGGTTCGCAGCGAACGCCATAAAAATGAAAAAGAAGAGCGCTACAGACAGTGCAACGATCAATGCCCAGGCCACCATCGGATCGGCAACACGT
>SHUZ01000125.1 GCA_009694415.1 Acidimicrobiia bacterium | reverse complement strand
ACTGACCCTGACTTCGTCATCATTGCTCGCACGGACGCTCGCGCAATCGAAGGACTGGACATGGCGATTGAGCGTGCGAATCGCTACGCGGAGACCGGCGTCGACGCGCTATTCGTCGCTGCCCCTCACTCACGCGCCGAACTGCAGGCCATTGCTTCGAACGTGAAGGCGCCACTCATGATCAATATGTTTGAGGGGGGTCGCACTCCCCTTGTTTCGAATGCAGATCTCAAGGAGATGGGTTACAAGCTCATCATTTTCTCCGCGGCAGCGCAAATGGCGGCATGCCACGCGATAAAGGAGGTCATGTCTGCCTTGCTGAGCGACCAATCACTCGAAGCGAGCACGGCTCGTCTCATGTCCTTTGCCGAGCGCGACGCCCTTAGCGGTCTTCCTGAGATCGAGGAGCTCGAGGCGCGGTACGTTCGCTCGTAGTCCGAAAGGTCGGCGTGCGTAATCCGATCTCCAGCGATCTCATCCGGAGTCCATTAACGCACGGTCGAGTCTTGGCACGACAGCCTGCTGATCGGCACATCCCGGCAGGCGCGGTCTAGAGGCACGACTCGTTCACGCTACTTGATCGCCAGGGGGTTAACCGGCGACCCGACGGCTCCTGTGAACGGCAATGGTGGAGCGGTGAAGAAGAAGTCGTACTGCTTGTCCACGTCGCAATCGCACGCCAGCTCTTCAAGGTCGAATATTTCACCGAGCATGAGTCCCATATAGACGATCCCGACTATGTGCAACGGCTGGAACACATCTTCTGTCTCATTGGGCAGAACTTCCGCACCCCAGGTATCCGTTACAGCCGCGGCGACCTGGTTCTCATAGAGCCACTTCAAACTGTCCAAACCTAAGCCGGGAGCGCTGCCTCCTGCATAGGATCCCCACTTGCCTTCCGTTCGCACCTGGGCCAACTGGCCCGTGCGCACAAGAACGATATCTCCGCTCCGCACGTCGACACCCTGCGCCCTCGCGCAGGATGCCAAGTCTTGGTCTGTAATGACCTCACCGGGCTCTAACCACGCCTTACCCTTATGTCGCGCCATATCCAGCAGGACCCCTCGCCCAACAATCCCATTGCACGCCTGCGTGATGTCGTTCTTGAGTGCCCCTTTGCTGCTGACGTTGTCGGCCGGATACCCGTTGTAGATCTTTCCGTCATGGACGATATGGCTCAACGCATCCCACTGCGTGCCACACTGCAAAGGCATGATCACGACATCATCGGTGCCACGGATGTGTCGGTCCCGTCCTCCATAGAAGTCGCGGACGGTGGTACCTGTGATCGCGTCGCAACCATCTCTGATCATCAAATGTATGGGATTGAACCTACCAAAGGCACCAACCTGTGGGCCTTTGTCATCAAATGGCAGCGCCAACGAGAAGACCTTGCCGCGCCGCACCAGCCGGCTCGCATCGCGCACCATGTCTTCGTCGATGAAGTTCAGAGTGCCTCGCTGGTCGTCCGGTCCCCAACGGCCCCAATTCGAATACTTCTTGCAGAGTTCAAGCACCTCGGCGATCGTCGGACTTACCTGTGACATCAGCCAACCTCTTGATTCACAAAATTCGATTCCTAACCTGGTCGTACGAGGTTACGGGAGGGTAGCTTTCGCGGTCAACGAGGACGTCCAGAACATACGGACTGCGGCTGCTGTAGGCGCGACGCAAATGGGTCCAGAGGTCGTCATATGTCGCGACCCGGCCGCCTTCTGCGCGATACGCTGTCGCGATTGCTGAGTAATCCGTTGGATAGAAGTCGTTGACTTCCGGCACGATCGTGTCGTAGTGATATTTCTGCATCTGATACTCGAATGCAAATCCGCCATTGTTCAAGACAATGACAATGACTGGAATCTTGCATCGCAGCGCGGTCTCGATATCCCCCACATGGTAGCCAAAACCACCATCGCCGATGACGCATATCACGCGTGCATCAGGCGCCGCGAGTTGGGCACCGAGCGCGGCCGGAAATGCCCACCCCAGCGAACCCGCCGCGCGCAGAAAATGGCGGCCGGGCTTTCGGAGGTTCAATAGGGCACCAGCCCAGGCTCCCATGTATCCGGTATCCGCAACGACAATGTCATCGTCACGAACAATCTCGTTTAGCGCCGCGATGACAGCTGCTGGCCCCAGGGGCCCAGAGACCGCAGCAAGCTGGGATTCCTGCTTGAAGGACTGTTTCCATCCCAGAATTCGCTGCTGCACCGAGGTCGTCCAGGCTGAGTAGCGAAGATGCTGTTGTTTCGTCGCCAGCTCCTCGCAGAACGCCTGAAGCGCGAGTCTGCAGTCCGCTTGAATACCGATGTCTACCTTACGTTTGCGGGTCAGCCCGATCACTTCGGCGTCGATATCGATCTGGATCACTCGAGCATTCGGCTCGGGGAGCGCATTGCCGTTCGTAACCATTCCCCCAAGACGCGATCCGACCACAAGCACGCAGTCGGACTCCTTCAAAACCGCGTTCGCAACTGTTCGCGAATACCGTCCGACAACACCGACTGTCAGGGGGTGGTCATCGCTGACGATGCCCTTTCCGCCCATGCTCGTAGCGACCGGCACATGGAACTCATCCATGAGCCGCGCCAGCTCGTTTGCCGCGTTAGACAGCACCGCGCCAGCACCTGCGAGGACGATCGGACGATCTGCCTTGGTGAACAGCTCTATCGCTCGACTTATTGCCCCCTTATCGGGAGAAGGAAGAGAAGGAGAAACGAAGACCTGAGGATCTTCGAGGTCACATTCCGCCTCCAAGATGTCACGAGGTAGATCGAGATGAACCGGGCCTGGACATCCACTGGTAGCCACCTGCAACGCCATCCGAACAAGTTCCGATGCGCGGTCGGTCCTCCCCAGACTCTTGTTCCACTTCGTGACGGGTCCGTACATGGACAGCTGGTCGATCTCCTGATACTCGTTCCTGTTGACGACCGACGTCCCTATCGCGCTGGTCAAGGCGACAACTGGGCTACGCGCCCAACAGGGCTCAGCCAAGGCGGCCGCGACATTTGCCGCACCCGGTCCCCACTGTCCATAGACCAGCCCCGGCTTGCCCGTCACGCGGGCATATGCGTCAGCCATATACACAGCAGAAGCCTCGCTGCGAGCAAGGACGAGCCGAATGCCCGCCTCCTTGAGCGCGATGAAGAGCGGTTGATCCCCACCGGTAAGAAGAAACAAGTGGTCGACCCCGTTTGCTTTGAGGGTTGCGCTGATATTTCGAGCGACACCATACTTCATTACCGATTGGTCCTTCTTTCCTGGCAACTCTAGACCGCTACGCGACTCGCAAACCTAGGACTTCAAGATAGCGAGGGCATCGACCGCCTTTAGGCCTTTGCCGCGCTCAAACACCACGACCGGATTCAGATCCAACTCGACGATCTGATCTTCAAGATCGACTGCCATCTGAGACACGCGCAGCAGTAGGTCGATGATCGCCTCGGTGTCTGCTGGTGGCCGGTTGCGGGCTCCCTGAAGCACTTTGGCTCCTTTGATCGTTTCCACCATCGCCTCGGCGTCCCTACGGCTAAGGGGGGCCACGCGTACGACAACATCTTGCAGCGCCTCAACGAAGATACCGCCGAGTCCGAACAACACGATCGGGCCAAACTGCGGATCCTGCGAGAAACCTACGATGACTTCGGTGCCCTGGGTGACCATTTCCTGAATGAGAACGCCGTCCAGTTGAGCGTTGGGGAGTTCAGTTACACGTCGAACAATATCGGCATACGCCGTTGCGACCATTTCCTTATCCCGCAGATTCAGGTGCACGATGCCCACATCGGTCTTGTGTGGAAGCTGACGAGACATCCCCTTGAGAACCACCGGGTAGCCGATGCGCACCGCAGCCGTGATCGCTCCGGCCGAACTCGTTGCCAACTCCTCACGGGTCGTCGGTATGCCGTAGGCCTGCAGCAAGGACTTGGAGAATGCCTCCGTTTGCACCCCCGATCGACCCTGCAACGCAACGCGCGCCTTGGCGGCAGCGTCCCCAACCGGTACGACCGCCGGCCCCGTCCGACCTCCTGACCGCTCACGCAGGTAATCTGCGTAGCGGATCAGGTGTCGAACTGCCGCGAACCCCTTGGTGAAACTACGAAACAGCGGAACTTGGCCCTCTTCGAGGATCACAAATCCGCGGCCCGCCAATCCATCGCCGGCGCCAATACAAATGATCGGCTTGGACGCCGAATGAGCAGCCCTGCTGATGAACTCCATGAGCGAGTCGTAGTTGAGATTGACAGTGAGGGCCAATACGAGCACGTGGACGTTTGGGTCATTGAGCATTAGTTCGATGCACCGTGGATAGATCGTCGGATCGGATGTCCCAATGGCAGTTAGGTCGATCGGGTTCTGGATGGCAGCAAAGGAAGGCAGGAGGGCGGCAATACCGTCACGGGTCGCTGGCGAAAGGTTCGCAAGCGTCAAACCCAGATCGCTGCACAGGTCCGCAGACAAGATCGCGATCCCCCCAGAAGGCGAGATCATGCCGATCGCGTCTCCCTGGGGAAGGGGCGTGTTTGCAAAGAGCGCAGCCACCTCATACAGGTCGTCGAAATCATTGACCTGGATGATGCCTCTTTGCTCGAACACTGCCCTGTGAGACCGGTCCGATCCCGCCAACAGCGCAGTGTGGGACGAAGCGATCTGCGTCCCAAGGGGCGTTCGGCCCAGCTTCATGACAACGATGGGCTTATGGCGCTCCGCTGCCAGATCGGCAACGGCGGCGAACTTCCTCGCACTCTTGAAGCCTTCCACAAGAAGAGCGATCACGTCCGTATTGGGATCATCCAACAGATAGCGGACGTAGTCAGCGGCCTCGACATCAGCCTCGTTGCCACTGGAGATGTGGTAGCTGAAACCGATGTGTCGCTTTTGCCCCAAATAGAGGATCGAGCCAAGACCTAACCCTCCACTCTGAGAGACCACCGCGATGCGCCCAGGCACTAGGTCGGCTTCCAGTGTGGGGTTACTTGAGGCGACGATCCGCTCATGCATGTTGACCAGACCATTGCTGTTCGGTCCGCACATCCGCATGCCGGTCCGCTGGGCGATCTCAGCCACTCTCTCCTGGAGTTGGCGCCCCTCTTCGCTCGCTTCGGCGAAGCCAGAGGCGAGGATCAAGGCCGCGCGGACCCCTTTTTCCGCACACTGCTCAAGGGTCGCCACAACCTGCTCAGCCGGGACGACGAGGACAGCCAAGTCCACTGATCCGGGCACTTCGAGTATGTCGCGATACGCTTTCAGCCCCTGGATCTCCCCGCCTCTTGGATTCACAGGGAACAGAACACCGGGGTATGCGTGGCGGAGAGGGTACTTTACGAGACGCCCACCCATCTTCGCCACATCGCTAGAGGCACCAATTACCGCGATCGAAGTGGGACTTAGCAATGGACGAAGGTCCAGACGGCGAACGTCGTTGGCTGGAACGCTTGGAGTGGGCGTGGACAACGTTCTGAACCTCCTCAGATACTCAGGACGATGCGGTCGTGGGTCGGAATCTCGGAAGCGTGATCTCCGGGCTCACTACGTCGAAGACGACCTCAACCAGCATGCCCACCACAACGGACTCAGGAGTGCAGCCGACGACATTCGACATCATTCGCGGACCCTCGTCCAGTTCGATGATTGCCACAACGTACGGCACATCCGCAGCAAACGCGGGTGAAGGTGGACGATGCACCACTGTAGCCGCGTACACGAAACCTTTTCCAGCGACCGGCTGCCACGACGCCTCGTGGCTGTAGCAATAAGGACAAAGCGCTCTCGGATAAAAGCGGAGGCGTGCGCACTGCGCACAGCGTTGCAACATGAGTTGTCCGGCTTGGCATGCCTTCCAGAAGGGGCGAGAGTCCGAGGTCGGAACAGGAAGCGGTCGCTCGCGAACTGAATGAACCACTACGATCCCAACAAGATGGTGCAGTGAGTCGCCATTGCACCGCCGCTGCCATGGACGAGCGCAACCTGTGCGTTCTGCACCTGTCGCTCCCCCGCCTTCCCCCGAAGCTGATGTACCGCCTCGATAATGTGGAAGATACCGCCGGGTTTGCCAGGATGCCCGTGGGAAAGGCACCCTCCATGGGTGTTCGTAGGAAGAGCACCACCCAACTTGAGTCCACCAGACGCAACAAACGCTCCAGCGTCTCCAGGTTTGCAGAAACCAAGGTGCTCAAGTTGAAGCAGCACGGCGATCGTGAAGGAATCGTAGAGCATCGCTACATCGACCGCATCGCGTTCCAGACCTGCAGAAGCGAACGCGCGCTCGCCCGACTGTATGGCGCCTGAGGAAACGAGATCGGGCATCGCACTAAGGTGCTCACCGGTATGACCTTCTCCCGCACCAAGGAGAAAGACCGGACGACTGCGGAGTCCAGCTGCTCTGTCCGATCTCGTAACAATGATCGCGCCGCCGCCATCTGAAATGGGAGAGCAATCGAAGATGTGTAGCGGCGTGGCCACCATCTTGGAAGCAAGGACGTCGTCCACGGAAATGGGCTTGCGGTACTGCGCATTGGGATTGCGAGCGGCATGCTCACGCATCGTCACGGCCACCGCTGCGAGATGCTCCGGCTTCGCGCCATACACATGCATGTATCTGCTCGCGATCAAAGCGTAGAGAGCCGGAATAGGCGGGCCGTAAGGATTCTCAAACTCGGGGTGTCCAGCGCCCGCCTGCGACAGGTGCTCGACGGCTCCGGCGCGCGACATGCCCGACAACAGGTTGTCACCAGATGCTATGAGCACGACATCGGCAAGACCTGCCATGATCGCACTTGCCGCGTGGTGAATCGCTGCACAATGCACCGCGCCACCCAAGGACAGCGTCGCGCTGTAACGTGGTGCAATTCCCAAATACTCCGCGTAGGCGGCGCTGTGCATCAAGAACCCATCCAAGCGCGAACCGGCGGTGAGTATACCGTCCACGTCGCCCAAGGTAAGTCCTGAATCCTCGAGCGCTAGGCGCGTGGCCTCGGCGTGTAGCTGCAAAGAACTTCGGTCGGGAAAGGATCCTAGCGGCGTCTCACCGACGCCAACGATCGCAATCTCTCTGTTCACACCCGGAAGGCTTCAGCACGCTCATATGAGAGGTTGCGCAAGGGGATGGTCAATCGTCGGAGCCAAACGATGAACTGTCGGTCGTGACCTTACCAAGTAGCCCACCAAGCTCTCGAATATCAGGCAGATCCTCAAGGACATCCACGAGTTCGATGATACGTTCTGCGATCGGCGCGGCCTCGGGCGTACCGATCTCGCGCACCGTGCGGCGAAATTTCTCGGTCAAGTCATCATGGGTCA
>SHUZ01000007.1 GCA_009694415.1 Acidimicrobiia bacterium | reverse complement strand
CGGTAGTCGGCGCGCTCTTAGTGGAGTGGCTACGTGGGCGCGGCAAAGCCTCTGGCGACCTCGCACTAGCTCTCTTCTTCTACGGCGGTATCGCGGCCGGTGCGGTATTCGCTAGCCGCGCGGCGGCAGAGGGCATAAGCGTCAATGTGGTGCCTTACCTGTTCGGCTCAATCCTTACGGTATCGCCCACAGACGTTTGGGTAGTCGCCGCAATAGGGACATTGATCGTCGCTTGCACAATGGTAACGGGTCGCGCGCTCCTATCGGTCGTGCTGGACGATGGCGCCGCTCGCGTGGCGGGCATACCGGTCGATGGGCTGAATGCACTCCTCGCAATCCTCACGGCCGTCACGATCGTTGCTGCTACGCGCATTGTGGGGGTGCTGCTAATAGCGGCGCTGATGGTGTTGCCGGTCGCGTCCAGCCGCCTTCTGGCACGATCGTTCCGGACAACGATCGTCGGGGCTGCAGGGATCGGCGCACTGAGCGCAGTGATCGGCCTCGCCGCAGCGCGCATGTGGGGCCTCGCTCCGGGGGGCGCCATTGTTCTCGTGGCTACCGGAATCTTCGCGATCGTCGCCGGCATCACGGGCACGACACGCGCCGGCTTCTCCCTCCCGTCTCATCACTGACGCCAACCGATTCACTAACCTACCGTTCATGCGCCTCGGGGGTGAACGGGTTCTGATCACAGGGTCAACTGCAGGGATTGGTCGGGCCATCGCGCTTCGCTGCGCTGCCGAAGGTGCCGCGGTTGTTGTAACTGGACGCGACGAAATCCGCGGCGAAGCGGTAGTCGCCGAAATACGCGGAGACAACGGTACGGCAGAACTTGTGTTGGCGGACCTAGATGGCGAGTCGACCTGCGAGGAACTTGTTGAACAGGCATCTTCCGCGCTCGGAGGCATAACCGTTCTAGTCAACAATGCGGTTTCCGGCACAACAGATGTGTCCGACGGTGCAGTTACAGACTTGAGCACAGAAACATGGGACGAGGCGTTGCGCGTAAATCTGACTGCACCGATGTGGTGTTGCCGCGCGGCGATACCCCACATGCTCGATGCGGGTCACGGATCCATCATCAATATCTCGACGCGCCAAGCCGAGCGCGCCGCCAAGGGATTCACTGCATACATCGCTAGCAAAGCCGGTCTAAACGGTCTCACTAGAGCGATCGCAGTCGACTACGCAAGCCACGGCATCCGCTGCAACACGATTAGTCCAGGGTATGTACTCAACGATCGTCGAGATGCAGACATCACCGATGAGCGGCGCGCCAGACTCGAAGGAATGCACCTCACGCGCCTCGGCGTTGCAGATGACGTAGCCCACGCGGCGGTCTTTCTTGCGTCAACTGAGAGCGAGTTCATCACAGGTACCAACTTGGCTCTCGACGGAGGAAGCAGCGGGGCTCGCGCCCTCCTCCTTGGCTGATGCATCCAAGAATCTCAGTGAGCGCGATCAGTACATACAACTGGTCGTTAGAAGAAGACCTCGCGTTTTATGAGCAGCACGCGATCAACAGCGTGGGAATCTCAGTAGCGAAACTTGAACGTCATGGATGGACCGACGGTACGGCTCGAATACGCGATGCCGGTCTACGCGTCACCAACCTGATCGGCCTAGGACCTTTCCAACTCGCCGATCCTTCGCAATGGTCCCGCCAACGCGAGCGTCTATCGCACGCACTAGAGACCGCAACTGCCATCGGCGCCGAGTGCCTTGTGTTCACGACTGGCCCAGCAGGACACCTGCCATGGACAGACGCCGCGGACGCGCTCGAGGAAGCGATCCAGCCCGCACTCGCCGAGGCGGCCGAGCGAGGCATCCCGTTTGCAATTGAACACACGAACTCATTGCGGGTAGATGTTGGTTTCGTACACACCCTCGCAGACGACGTTTTTCTGGCGCGCAGATTAGGTACTGGCGTCTGCATGGAGATCAACGCGTGCTGGGCAGAACGCGACCTCGCCGAAACAGTACGGTCGTCGATCGACACGATCCGGCTGGTACAGGTAAGCGACTTCCGCGTCGGGACGCTCTCCACACCGAACCGATTGGTTCCCGGTGATGGCGACATTCCATTGGAACGAATCCTCAGCGACGTTGTCGAAGCTGGCTACCAGGGATGCTTTGATCTCGAGGTGATCGGACCGGAGATCGAAGCCGAGGGATACGCATCAGCCGCCCAGCGGAGTATCGAAAGCCTCACCGAACTACTCATAACTCTCAACGCCTGAACTCTTGTCGCTTTCATCGCGTCGCTTTCATCTGCTCGCGCGCTAGGCCCACATGAAAGCGCCGCCGTCGGCCATAAATGTGTGGCCGGTCAAGTACCGACACGCGTCCGAGCAAAGGAACCAAGCCAGTGGACCGATGTCGGTTTCGGGATCTCCCTGTCTATGCATCGGGCAGTTTTCTACGAACTGCCGGTAACCCTCACTCGCCTTGCCCGCGGCGCCGTGGTGGTCAGCCGCCGCGGGAGCGATGCAGTTCACAACGATTCCTTCTTCTGCCCATTCGCGCGCGGCCGTTCTCGTCAGTGCGCGTATCGCTTCCTTGGACGCGTTGTATGCGCCAAAGTCGCGCCCACCTGTGATTCCCATTGACGATGCGAAATTAACAATGCGGCCCCAACCCTGTTTCGCCATGTGGGGGCGCACGGCTTGCATCGCCCAAAGCGTTCCCTTTACGCCAGACCTGTAAAACACGTCGAGGTCTTCTTCGGTTATGTCTGCCATAGATGCCATAGGACGAAAGGTCTGCGCATTGTTCACGAGTCCATCGACGCGTCCAAAGCGGTCGACGGTCGCCGCTACCATCGCCTCGATCTCAGACTGCTCCATGATGTTGCAACCCACACCAAGAACATCGGAACCGAGCGCGTCTAACTCTGCAACTGTGCTCTCCATCAGTTCAGGCTTCCATTCAGCAACGACAACCCGCGCGCCGCCCTTGGCGAGGTGCACAGCAATCCCTCTGCCAACGCCACGTCCGGAACCAGTAACAATCACAACCTTGGACTCAATCGAGTGCATTTCCGCGGTACCTGGGTCGATCACAGATCCTCCTCGGGCTGTTAGTAGGTCACGTCACGCTACCGTCGTGCCGATGAGTACTCCGTGGTTTGGGTGTTACCTACCTCAGTTGAGAATGAACTTCGCCACAATCCTCGAACGAACTCTTGCTGCGGAAGCGGCTGGCTTCGATTCTTTATGGCTGATGGATCACATTGCCGCCCCAGGCGCGCCGGACAAAGACACTTTCGAAGGCTGGACGCTTGCAGCGGCACTCGCTGCGCGCACGGTGACCATCCGATTGGGGCACTTGGTCAATGCCGATCCGTTCAGACATCCAGTAGTTCTCGCGAAGATGGCAGCGACCCTCGATGTGATCTCTGACGGCCGCCTAGAACTCGGACTCGGATGGGGGTCCGTAGAAGCGGAACTCGAGTCGTACGGCTTCGGCCAATTCAGCAAGGTCGAACGAGCGGAACGCATGGGTGAGTCGATCGAGATTCTCGACCTCATGTTCTCGGGAGAAGCCTTTAGTTTCAATGGAAAATATTTCACGCTTGATGGCGCTATCGGCCGCCCGGTCCCCGTGCAACTCCCGCGGCCTCCGCTCCATATTGGCGGTGCTGGTCCTCACCTCACAATGCCGCTTGTTCGGGACCATGCGGATTGGTGGAACTGCCCGACTTACGCGATAAACCGTCTCGACGACCTACGGCCACTCGCAGGTGACGCGCGCATCTCGGTACAACATCCAGTCGCACTCGTATTGGACGAAGCATCGCGGGACGAGACACTCGCTACTGCGCAAAGGCGTTTCGGTGGATGGGGTGGTCTAGTGGCAGGTACCGCGAACGAGGTGGCCGATGCTCTAGCGAGCGAGGCGGCTTCTGGCGTCGAAGGATTCGTAATCCAATTCACGGACTTCGCCGAACCCGACACGCTTCAACACTTCATGGAAGCAGTGGCACCGGTAATACGAACTGCTTGAACAAACTTTTGTGTAGCTCCCTTAGGCGGCTGCTCCCTTAGGCGGCTGCTCCCTTAGGCATTTGTAGGAAACCCAAGATCAGGTCGCCCCGTGTCGCCCACGGCACCAGGGTCCGCCCACCGCGATGTAACAACTTTGCCGCGCGTGTAGAAGTGCACTCCCTCGGGACCATGCACATGGGTGTCACCGAACAGGCTCTGCTTCCAACCACCGAACGAGTAATACGCCATGGGGACAGGAATCGGGACGTTGATACCGACCATGCCAGCATCGACTTCGCGTTCGAAGCGCCGTGCCGCGCCGCCGTCCCTCGTGAACAGTGCAACCCCGTTTCCGTACGGGTTATCCGACACAAGCCGAACTGCCTCTTCGTAGTTCGCAACGCGAATCACAGAAAGTACGGGTCCGAAGATTTCTTCGCGATAGATGGACATCTCCGGGGTAACACCATCGAACAGGCACGGTCCAAGGAAGAAGCCTGAGGAATCGACAGCATTCGGGACTTCTCTGCCGTCGACAACCAGCTCTGCTCCCTCAGCTATTCCGGATTCCACGAAACCGACGACCTTGTCCCTATGAACTGCCGTGATGAGAGGACCCATCTCAGAGGCTTCGTCAAAGGTCGGGCCAGTACGTACAGCTCGCGACCGCTGTGCGATCGCATCTACGAGCGCGTCGCCTACCGGATCAACTGCAACGACAACGGATATAGCCATACACCGTTCTCCGGAAGAGCCGTACCCTGCACTTACCGCCGCGTCTGCCGCCGCGTCGATATCGGCGTCGGGCAACACGATCATGTGATTCTTCGCTCCGCCCAATGCCTGAACACGCTTGCCATTGGCCGCGGCGGTTTCGTATACGTATCTAGCGATAGGAGTCGACCCAACAAAACTCACCGCCCGCACATCGGGGTGCGCAAGTAGGCCATCCACTGCCTGCTTGTCGCCTTGCAGCACCGTAAACACGCCTTCGGGTAAACCCGCCTCAGCCCAAAGCTCAGCAATTACCAACGACGCAGACGGATCGCGTTCGCTTGGTTTGAGGATGAACGTGTTGCCACATGCGATCGCAATCGGGAACATCCACATTGGAACCATCGCGGGAAAATTGAAAGGGGTGATTCCTGCAACTACACCTAATGGCTGGCGAATCGAATGAACATCGGTACCAGTAGATACCGATTCCGAGTAGCCACCCTTCAAGAGATGCGGGATGCCACACGCAAACTCCACGACCTCTTGACCGCGAGCGACTTCGCCAATCGCGTCCGAAAGAACCTTGCCGTGCTCCGTGCTAATTGAGCGCGCTAGTTCCTCCGCGCGTTCGTCCAACAACTCGCGGAACGCGAATAACACCTTCACACGCCGAGAAAGCGACACTTCCTTCCACTCGTCAAACGCGGTTTTAGCTCCCGCTACCGCCGCGTCAATCTCAGCGCGACCCGCCAATGCCACCTGCGCGGCAACTTCACCCGAACAGGGATCAAAAATATCGTTAGTGCGATCCGGGCGTGCATCCCAGATCTTGCCATCTATCCAATGCGAAATGGTGCGTGTCACCGCGAGACCTTCCGAGCGAGCCTTAGACGTTACCTAGGCGACGTTTGCGCCTTTGTCCAAACCAAGTTACAAGCACCATCACCGACACACTCGAAATAAGTATCAGGGTCGCCAACACATTGATCTGTGGCGGAGTAGCCGTGCGCGACTGGCCGAAGATACGAACCGGGAAAGTGGTTATGTCTGGACCAGAAACGAAATAGGTGATGATGAAATCATCAATGGACAATGCAAAACTCAACAAGAACGCAGCCATTATTCCGGGAGCGATCAATGGAAGCGTGACCTTCATGAAGGTGCGCGCTGGCCGCGCTCCAAGGTCCATCGCTGCGTCTTCCAGCGTCCAGTCAAAACCTCGGATACGGGCCTTGACCGTCAGGGCGACATAGCTCACACAGAACATGATGTGAGCGAGTAAAATCGTCGTGAAGCCGAGCGTGAAATCTTGGTTCAGAAGGACAAGGTGGGGCTCGAGGAAGAGCATAAGGAGCGATGCACCGAGCACGATCTCCGGAGTCGTGAGGGGGAGCACAAGAAAGAAGTTGACCCCCGCTCCGCCGCGGAACCGATAACGCACAAGCGCAATCGCTAGGAATGTACCGAGCACCGTTGCGATAACACTCGCGATTAGAGCAATCTCCAAACTCAATACCAGTGCATCGGTTAATGCAGTGTCGGAGAAAGGATGCAGCCAGTTATCGAAGGTGAACTCCTGCCATACGGCATTGAACTTCCCTCTCGGATTGTTGAAACTAAACATCACGATCACAAAGATCGGCAAGAACAGGTAAACGAGCGCGAGGAAAGCTAAGCCGTTGATCGTTGCCTTGCCGACACGACCCATTGGAGATGTGACTGTCCCCGAAGCCAAATCGCGCTTTTCCGAACCCTTGCCGACAATCGATGTCATGCGATGTCCTCAGTACCCAACAGTTTCGAATACACCGCGACGATGACCATAACGATCGCCATGAACACGAACGACAGGGCTGCGGCGACCGGGTAATCCACCTGCACGAGAAACTGGTTCTGGACCACATTGCCAATCATCGTGGTCTTGGTGCTTCCCAAGTAGTACGCGTTGACAAAATCACCAGCGGCAGGAATAAAAACGAGCAGACTTCCTGCGAATACACCTGGGAGCGACAGCGGGAACACAATCTTTCGGAACGCACGCCAAGTTGTCGAGTAGAGGTCACGAGCCGCGTCAACGAGCCGCGTATCGATCTTCTCTAGGGAGACATAAATCGGCAACACCATGAATGGCAGGAAGTTGTACGTGAGTCCGCCGATGACTGCGATGGGACGCCGAAGCAACGACTCATGCTCGCCTAGAATTCCAACAGTCCGCAGCATGTCCACAACCATGCCCTGATCACCGACGATCGTCTTCCATGCGAGCGTGCGGATTAGAAAATTGGTGAAAAACGGGACGATGACCATCCCGAGCAACACGTTCTTGTATCGCCCGCCACGGAACGCGATTACATACGCGAGCGGATAAGCAATGGCGAGTGCGGCAAGCGTCGCCAACGTCGCGTAGAGGAACGACCGTGAGAACTGTTCCCCATATTGGGTGAGCGCCTCCGAGTAATTCGCCCATTCCCAAGTGAATACAGGAGACGCGAATCGGCTGGGGCTTGCCGACAACGACATCTCGAGCAGCGTGTACAGCGGAAAGAAGAAGAATAGAAATAGAAACAGCATGCCTGGACCAAGAAGTAGCCACGGCGCGGCGCGGGCGCGTTTGCGCCCTTGATCATCTCGTTGGATCACACTTCCTACCTAGTTCGTTTACAAGACAACGATCAGCCAGTACCGGTGATATTCGCGAAGTGTTCGTCAAACTGGACTTCCTCTTCTTCATCGAGACCACCGAAGATCTTGACGTTGGCGAGCAACTCTGCCGTCGGGACGACGAGTGGATCGTCTACGAGCTTCGCTGCGCTACCACCCATCTTGATCAGTTCATCCTCAACGCCGTCGACCGGAGCGATGTACTGGATGTAGTTAGTAAGGACGGCCGCATTAACTGGGTCATAAAAGAAATTTATGAACTCGCTCGCCAGGCCGGGCTTCTCGCTAGTCGAAGGTATCATTAAGTTGTCGGACCAAAGCATTCCGCCTGATTCAGGAATCATGAAGCGCACGTCGGCATTGTCCCGTGAAATCTGCGCAACGTCTCCAGACCATGCGAAGGCCGCAGCCAAGTTCCCTGAGGCGAGATCGTTCACGTACTCATTCCCGTTAGTCCCCCCGATAGACCCGTCGTCAATCGCCTTCTGCAACTTGTCAAAAGCGGGAAGCGAATCAGCGTGGGTAGGAACTGAAGGATCGGCTCCGGTTGCCAACATGAAGATTCCGACGGTGTCCCGCATTTCAGCCAGAACCGTGGTGCTCCCCTCGATGGCTAGGAACTCGTCGAGAGTGCGAATCTCCTTGCCAGTCTCCTTGATGTTGTACGCGATACCGGTAAGACCCGATTGCCACGGCGCGCTGTACGCGCGCGTAGGGTCGAACGGGGGCTTCTGCAAGGTAACTCGCATATTGGCCTTGTTGGGGAATTTTGCATCGTCTAGCTGCTGCACCCACTTGACCTGATTAATCATTCGGTTAGCCATCCAGTCGGTTAGCACGAAGGCATCGGTACCGATGCTCTCGCCCTTCGACAAGTTGGGCTTAACCTTCGCGAAATACTCGTTATTGTCGTTGATGTCTTCTTTATATTTGAGCTCGATGCCGGTCCCGTCGGTGAAAGCTTTGGGAGATTTAGGGGCCATGTAGTCAACCCAGTTCGAAACGGTTACCGACTTTCCGCTTCCGCCGGAACTCTCATCGGAGCCGCAGGCCGCAAGGATTGCGGGGCCAACCGCTGCTACACCGAGCAACGCTGCACTACGTCCGAGGAACTGTCTGCGACTCCAACGCGGCGTTCCCGCCATCCGCGCGAGGCGCAGGGCTTCAGTGCGGATCATTGCTTGTCGGTCTGTCATGTTTGGCTCCTAGGTGTTTCGACTACCGGTTCAGTACTCTAAGACATCGGGTCGCGGAAACCCCTGCGTCGATCTCGGCAGGAGTCTGCCAGCCGAAGGCTCCCAGCACATCCACACCTGATCGCCGGGGCGCAGGAGTGGTAAGTCAGATCCGGGCCCGACGTGAGCAACAAGTGGCGTGCCATCTGGTGAGCGTAGATCGAAACGCACTATCGGGCCTTGAAACACGAGATCGACAACCTCTGCGCTGACCCCGGCAAGATCCATAGGTGGTGCACTCGTCCGAAGGTGCGCCCGCTCAGGGCGCACCATGAGGGTTACTTCATCGCCTATAGCCAAGCCATTAGATGCGACTTTCACGGCCTGATCACCTATCCGGGCGATTCTGAACTCGCCGTCGCTGCCCTCGCATCGGGCCGCGAGCAGGTTCGCCATTCCAATGAAACCGGCAACGAACTCGCTTGTTGGCTCTTCGTATATCTCCTGAGGAGTCCCGATCTGGACGACTCGGCCTTCATTCATGACAGCGATCCGGTCGCTCATCGTGAGCGCCTCTTCCTGATCGTGGGTAACGAAGACGAACGTAATGCCGACCTCACGTTGAATGCGTTTCAATTCGAGCTGCATCGCTTGGCGCAACTTGAGGTCGAGCGCACCAAGTGGTTCATCGAGAAGCAAGGCACTCGGATAGTTAACAAGCGCTCGCGCTAGAGCAACTCTTTGTTGCTGACCTCCAGACAACTGCCCTGGGCGACGGGTCGCAAAATCGGCCAGGTGAACGACTGCCAACAGTTCGGTTACCCGCCTGACGATCTCTGGCTTGGAAACTTTGGTAGCGCGCAGTCCAAACGCAACGTTGTCCCAAACATTCATATGAGGAAAGAGCGCGTATTGCTGAAACACCGTGTTGACATGCCGCTTGTACGGTGGGACGCGCGAAACGTCCTTTCCGTCTAGACGAATCTCACCACTCGAAGGCTGTTCGAATCCCGCGATCATGCGCAACGTGGTCGTCTTCCCGCACCCAGACGGACCGAGCATCGAAAAGAACTCGCCGCGCGAGATATGGAAGTTGGCGTCGTCAACCGCGACGAACTCGCCGAACCGCTTGGTTACATGATCGATGGAAATTACGGCATCGATCGCTCCTTCGGAGTCCAATTCCGGAAGAAGGCTCCTCTCGCCTTGTTCGGTGTCTCTCACGTAGGCTTCGCCCTCCATCGCCAAGGCGGACCATTATGCCAAGTTGCGCCGCTGAACACTAACGAGGAGTATCCCAAACATGGCACCTAAGAACTTCATCGCCGGTGAGTGGGTCAATGCCAGCAGCGGCAACGTCGACGAAGTGATCGCGCCAGCGACCGGCGAAGTCATCACGACAGTTCCTGCTAGCGATGCTGCAGATATCGACGCAGCGGTTGATGCGGCAGCTGAGGCCTTCCAGACCTGGAGCAGAACTACGCCGCGTGAACGCAGCGAAATGCTCGCCCAAGTCGCCGATGCAATCACCGCCGACCTCGACGAGATCCAACGCATCGAGGTGGAGAACTGCGGGAAGCCGGTCTCGATGATCGAGTTCGAGATGGATCTCACCGTCGACAACTGGCGCTTCTTCGCGGGCGGCGCTCGCTTCATGGAGGGACGAGCTGCTGGCGAGTACCTCGAGGATCACACCTCGTACTTGCGACGTGACCCACTAGGCGTGATCGGTTCAATCGCGCCTTGGAACTACCCGCTCAACATGGCTACGTGGAAACTTGGTCCGGCGCTTGCTGCGGGCAACACCGTCGTGCTCAAGCCAAGTGAGCTAACTCCGCTATCGGCATTACGCCTCGCAGAGATCACTGCCGACATTCTCCCCAAGGGAGTACTCAATGTGATTTGTGGCCAGGGCGAAACCGCAGGTGACGCGCTCGTGCGGCATCCCAAGGTTGCAATGGTGTCACTGACCGGAAGCGTGGAGACAGGTAAAGCCATCGCACGCACGGCTGCAGAAACACTCAAACGAGTGCACCTAGAACTTGGCGGTAAGGCTCCCGTTCTGATCTTCGATGACGCCGATGTTGAGGCGGCGATCGCGTGCATCGCAGAGATGTCTTATTACAACTCCGGCCAGGACTGCACTCAGCCAGCTCGCGTGCTTGCAGCTCCCGGCGTGTATGACGCGTTCGTTTCTGGACTCACGGAGGCGGTAGGCGAGATCGCAACGGGAGACCCGTTCGACGCAGAGACGGTCATGGGGCCGCTGATCTCAGCAGACCAACGATCGCGTGTTGCGGCGATGGTGCGGCGCGCCGTCGAAGGTGGCGCTGAAGTAACGATCGGCGGCTCAGAGATAGACGGTCCTGGATATTTCTATACACCATCGGTCATCACGGGGCCATCCCAAGAGGCCGAAATCGTGCAACGAGAGATTTTCGGACCTGTAGTCACCGTCCAACGTTTTAGCGATGAAGCCCAGGCAGTTACCTGGGCAAACGACATCGACTATGGATTGTCGGCCAGTGTCTGGACTTCAGACATCGGCAGGGCGATGCGCATGACCGCGGCTCTGCAATTCGGATGCGTTTGGGTGAACGACCACATTCCGATCGTTTCCGAGATGCCGCACGGCGGATTCAAGCACTCTGGCTATGGCAAAGACATGTCGATCTACGCCATAGAGCACTACACCGAACTCAAGCACGTCATGATCAAGCACTAAAGCCCGCCACGACTTTCCCTAACGCAGCCTGATAGAAACCACCCCTTATGAGTTCATCAACTCCATCAATCTCCGATTCCGCGCGAGCGATCGAAGCAACCGAAAACGCCAAGCTGTGGGAACGCACCCTTGCGTCAAAAGCATTGTTTGAACGCGCTGTATTGCATATGCCGATGGGAGTCCCTTCGTCGTTCCAGGCGTGGGATCCCTATCCCGTGTACTTGCGTGAAGGTGCGGGATCAACTGTTACCGATGTAGACGGCAACAAGTACGTCGACTTCCACAATGGCTTCGGCGCAATGATCGTCGGACACGCGCACCCCAAGGTGGTCGAGGCAATCGATCGCGCCGCGCGCACAGGAACTCACTTTGCTGCACCCACCGCCTCGGTAGTGGAGTTTGCCGAAGCAATTTGCGAACGCTTTCAAGCCGAATCCGTTCGCTTCGCTAACTCTGGCACCGAAGCGACGATGACGGCCATACGCATCGCAAGAGCCGCGACAGGCCGAGATCACATTGTGAAGATCGAGGGCTCCTACCACGGTCACCATGACCCGGTCATGTTCTCGGTGGTGCCGAACTCAGAGATGATCGGTGGGCGCGACGCCCCGTCGAACATGCCGATGTCGCTCGGGATACCGCCGATGATGGCCGAATTCACACATGTCGTTCCGTTCAATGATCTTGAAATGCTTTCTAGGTTGTTAGAGAATCGCGGCGACGAGATCGCTTGCGTGATTCTTGAACCGGTGATGATGAACATCGGAATCTGTGAACCGCATCCGGGTTATCTCGCGGGCCTGAAAGACCTACTTCACCGTCACGGCGCGCTCTTGATCTTCGACGAGGTTAAAAGCGGTGCGACGGTCGCGTATGGCGGGGCTACAGAGCGTTACGGCGTAGTTCCCGATCTCGCGTGCTGGGCGAAGGCAATTTGTGGAGGAACGCCTGGGGCCGCGTTCGGTGGCCGTGCCGATGTCATGGACATAATCAACAGCGGAGCAGCACAACAAGGGACCTTCAACGGCAACCCGCTTGTTGCCGCAGCGGGGCTTGCAACGCTCACAGAGATCCTTACTCGCGACGCGTACGACTACCTCGATGCCCTCGGAACGCGCTTGGCGACCGGATGTGCAGACGCCATGTCTGCCGCGGGAACACCGGGACACACCGTGGATCTGGGCGCCAAAGGATGCATCTCGTACCGCCCTACACCCCTCAACAACTACCGGGACTTCTTGGAGACGCTCCCCGAGTTGTACCTGGCGTCGTACCCATGGGCACTCAACCGCGGCATCTTCATCACGCCTGGCGATGAGGAACAGTGGACCATCTCGGTTCAACATACCGAGGCAGACATCGACGGCTACATAGATCAGTTCAGCGATTTCTGCACCGCACTCGGTTCCTGACATCGCCACCCAAGCCCGTGAGGGCGGTCGCGCTCTACGATCGCGCCGTGACAGGTAACACGAAAGGTTGGGTAGACCGCGACTCGGCGGTTGTTTGGCACGGCTTCACTCAGATGTCGGTCTATCCCGACAACTCGCCTGTGATCGTCGACCACGCCGAAGGACACGAAGTGATCGACGTCGAGGGAAACCGTTACCTCGATGCAATCTCAAGTCTTTGGGTAACAACACTTGGTCATTGCGTCCCAGAACTCGACGATGCACTCCGCGCGCAGATCGACCGCGGCGCGCACACCACGATGCTCGGCAACGGCAACCGTGTCGTCATCGAGCTCTCAGAAGCACTCACGCAGGTCGTTCCAGTCAATGACCCACATTTTCTTTACGCGTCGGACGGTGCTTGTGCTGTAGAGCAAGCACTCAAGATTGCGTTCCAGTATTGGATCAACCGCGGCGTAACGGGACGTAACAAGTTCCTCGCGTTCGGGGGTGCGTACCACGGAGACACCATTGGCGCTCTCAGCGTCGGCGCACGGGGATTCGGCACTGACATTTTTGACCCTCTGCTCTTTCCTGTCCTGCGCGCGCCTGGATTCGATGATCCAACTTGGCCTGACGCGGCGTTACGCATGATTGAAACAAATGCTTCGCAACTTGCGGCTGTGATCGTGGAGCCGTTGGTACAGGGCGCATCCGGAATACAACTTGGAGATCCAGACGGGCTTGCCGCACTTGCGGAAACGTGCCGCGAACACAACGTGTTGCTCATCTGTGATGAGGTGGCAACAGGTTTCGGAAGAACAGGGACCTTGTTCGCCTGTGAGGCGGCGGGTATTCGTCCTGACCTGTTGTGTCTCGGCAAAGGCCTCACGGCTGGCTATTTAGCAATGTCGGCAACCGTCGCATCCGGGCCGGTATTCGATGCATTTCTCGGTCCCGACTTGTCGGAAAAAACGCTTTACCACGGCCATTCCTACAGCGGGAATGCCCTCGCCGCTGCGGTGGCTATCAGGCACCTCGAGTTGCTAAAGGCGTGGAATGTTCTCGCCAATGTTCGTGAACGGTCTAGCGAACTCAAGGGTTTGTTGGACGACCGCATCACATCACTTCCTGCGGTAAAAGATGTACGCCTGCAAGGACTAATGGCCGGTATCGAACTTGCTCCACCTGCGGACGGCCTTCTCTGGGGACGGAAGGTGTGCGCGGCGACTGTCGCGCGCGGGGTACTTCTGCGTCCGCTCGGCGACGTAGTCGTGTTGATGCCTCCGCTCACGATCACCTCAGAAGAGATACATCGCATCGTGGGCACGCTGGCAGAAGCTATTACAGAGGTCACCGCGTGACTTCCTGGTCTGAGTGGTCTCAGGGTGAGGCAGATCGCATCCGATCTGCAGGCCAATGGCGCGCGCCGCGGGACTTGGATTTATCCGGCGTTGAAGGAAAACTCGCGCCCGATGATCGGGAAGTCGTCCAGTTCGCGTCCAACGACTACTTGGGACTCACACAGCACCCCTGCGTAATCGCCGCCGCGCACGCTGCCCTCGATCGTTGGGGCGCAGGAACAGGTGCTGCCAGACTCGTCGTCGGGTCACGGCCGCTCCACTCGGAGCTCGAAGCCGAATTAGCAGCATGGAAACATTCGGAAAGAGCGGTCTTGTTCCCCACTGGGTTCGCAGCCAACTTGGGCGTGCTCACGGTGCTCGGCGGACTGGGAAGCCTCATCTGTTCGGACGAACTCAATCACGCTTCGATCATTGACGCAGGTCGCCTCGCACGCGGAAAGGTCACCGTCTTTCCGCACAGAGACATTACAAAACTCGACCAGATCCTTGGTGAGGCACCATCCACAACGCGCAAACTCGTGGTATCCGACACGGTGTTTTCTATGGATGGCGACGTTGCAGATGTTGGTGCGCTAATCGACTGCTGCGCGAAACACGGCGCGCTGTTAGTCGTCGACGAAGCGCACGCCGTACTGGGACCAGAGTTCCAAGACTCGAACGTGGTGCGTGTGGGCACATTGTCAAAGACCTTGGGATCTCTTGGTGGATTTGTTGGGGCACCCGCAGATATCGCGGATCTGATCATCAACCGCGCTCGCTCGTACATCTTCACCACCGCATCTACGCCAGCAGATACCGCCGCAGCGCTGGCAGCAGTACGAGTGTTGCGTTCGCCGGAAGGACAAGAGTTACGCGCGAGGTTGCGCGCCAACATCGACCTTCTGGTTCCGCACCATCCTTCACCGATCATCCCGGTTTTCTGCGGAGATGAACAACGCGCTCTCGCCGCATCGGCCGCGCTCTTGGAAATGGGAATACTGGTACCGGCAATCAGACCTCCGACGGTTGCTCCAGGCACGTCCAGGTTGCGCATTGCCCTGTCTGCAGCTCACGAACCCGCGCAGATTGTGACCTTGCGCGATGCACTAATTGGTTTGGGGCTATCTCTGGAGTTCCCACCAGGAAACAGTCAGTGATCGTTGTCGTCACTGGCACAGGAACCGACGTGGGAAAGACCTGGTGGGCCGCCGCCGTCATCACAGCTTTGCGCGCTGGCGGCAAGACCGCCGCTGCGCGCAAGCCTGCGCAATCTTTTGATGCTGCCAACACGCATCCCACCGATGCCGATGTGCTGGCGTCGGCAACTGCCGAGGACTCCTTGACGGTTTGCCCACCTCATCGTTGGTACCCACTTGCGATGGCTCCCCCGATGGCAGCAGATGCATTGGGCCTCCCGAGTTTCACAATCTCAGACCTGGTGGCAGAGTTGGCCCCAGCTCCACTCGCCGACATCATGTTCGTGGAAGGTGCAGGGGGACCGCACTCGCCAATCGCGTGCGATGGCGACACCACCGACTTGGCCAGAGGTGTGGCAGCCGAGATCGTTGTTCTCGTGTCAGACGCTGGTCTCGGCAGCATCAACGCGGTGCGATGCAGCGCCGATGCATTGACCGGTTTCCCGATACTGGTAGCTCTAAATCATTTCGACGAAACCGACCGCGTGCATGTGGCTAATCGCCTATGGCTAGAACAAGCGGGATTCGAGATCTTTGTGACTCCGGCAGCGATTGCAGCCCGCCTAAGCAGCTAGGGGATTTTGCTGGCAAACGCGGTATTGATCTCCTTATTAGCCATATAATCTTATTCTCCGATATCCATTGATTGAGCCTGCCAATACAACGGATTCCATGCCTCTGGTGGCAATATGCGACGATATCCCTTTCCAAACGAAACTTCTAGAGATAAAACAACGGCATAAGGGGGACTCGGGTGACTACGCCGAAGCGCTCAAAGAAGACCTTGGAGACCGTGATCGTTACCGACGACACGGACAAGGCCATCGTCGCGGCCCTCCAAGAAGACGGCCGCCTCCCCTACACGCGCCTAGGCCAAGTGGTCGGCCTCTCGGAAGCAGCGGTACGCCAGCGCGTGCAGCGTTTGATTGACACTGGAGTCGTCCAAATTGTCGCGGTTACCGATCCGCTAACCCTCGGCTTCCGCCGCATGGCGATGATCGGCCTGAAGGTGGACGGCGATCTACGTGAGGTCGCAGCCAAGATCGGACTGATCCCCGAGGTGTCCTACGTCGTTGTGACTAGCGGCAGTTTCGACCTGCTTATGGAGGTCGTATGCGAGGACGACGACCACCTCCTTAACCTGCTCAACGACAAGGTAAGAACGATTCCTGAAATACGAAACACTGAGACATTCACTTACCTCCGACTGTTCAAGCAGATATTCGATTGGGGTACACGATGACAAGAACGAACCACTACGACCCGAACCAGCACGATGCCGAAGAACTAAGTCGGCTCGCGAAGCGCCACCTTTGGATGCACTTCAGCAGACTTGGCTCGTACGCCGAAACCGAGGTCCCGATAATGGTGCGCGGCGAAGGGTGCTTCCTCTGGGACTCACATGGCAAGCGCTACCTCGACGCACTCTCCGGCTTGTTCACCGTTCAGTTGGGCCATGGCCGCGCGGATTTGGCAGATGCCGCTGCAGAGCAAGCAAAGACTCTTGAGTACTTCCCGATCTGGAGTTATGCGCACCCGCCAGCAATCAAGCTCGCTGAGAAGTTGAGCTCCCTCGCCCCGGCAGATCTCAACCGTGTGTTCTTCACGACCGACGGATCAGAAGCCGTTGAGTCAGCGTGGAAACTCGCGCGTCAATACTTCCGATCGATCGGCCAACCCCAGCGGTACAAGGCCATCGCCCGCGAGACCGCGTACCACGGAACCACTCTCGGAGCACTCGCAATTACAGGAGTCCCTTCGCTTCGCACTCCATTCGAACCGCTTGTTCCGGGCGCGAGCCATGTCCCCAACACAAACAGTTTTCGCCATCCCCTCGAGGGAGATGAAAACACTTTCATGTTGTCGGTAACCGACGCCATCGAGCAACGCATCCTGTCTGAAGGACCCGAGACAGTTGCAGCCGTGTTCCTAGAGCCAGTGCAAAACGCGGGTGGCTGCCTCACTCCGCCCGAGGGATACTTCAAGCGCGTCCGCGAGATCTGTGATCGGTATGGCGTGTTGCTCATCTCCGACGAAGTGATCTGCGCGTTCGGCCGCCTGGGTGAGATGTTCGGCGCGCAACGGTACGACTACCTGCCCGACATGATCACTACGGCGAAGGGACTCACTAGTGGGTACTCACCATTAGGCGCTGTGATCTGCCGCGATTTTCTCGCTGAACCGTTCCTGCAAAACCAAAAAAGTTTCTTGCACGGATGCACCTTCGGCGGTCACCCCGTAAGTTGCGCTGTAGGCCTTCGCAACTTGGAAATCTTCGAAGAAGAAAACGTGCTCGACAATGTGCGTGAAAACCGGGCTGACTTCCGCGCACGTATCGAGGGTCTCCGGGATCTTCCAATCGTCGGCGATGTGCGCGGAGATGGCTATTTCCTCGCTATTGAAGTGGTGGCCGACTCCAAGACCAACCAACAATTCACCAATGAGCAAGCGGAAGATCTGCTGCGAGGCTTCCTGTCCCCCCGTCTTTACGAAGAGGGACTTGTATGCCGCACCGACGACCGCGGCGACCCGGTAATACAGCTCTCGCCACCGTTAATCGCTGGTCCAGAAGAGTTCGACTTTATCGAAAAGACTTTGCGAAAAGTGCTTACCGAAGCTTGGAAAAGGTTGAAGGAATAGCGATCAATCGCCAGGTTGTTGGCGCGGTTCTTCTCCAGGTTCTTCGCCCGCTTCGATCGCCTGCATAACTTCTTCACGGTGCACCTGAACATCGCGAGGCGCTTCGATTCCGAGTCGTACCTGGTCACCACGTATCTCGAGCACAGTTACAACGACGTCGTTTCCGATCATGACGCGTTCGGTGCGCCGACGAGTTAGTACCAACATTGGGGAACTCCTTCCATGGTCAGCGTTATAGCATCAAGCATAGAAACCGCTCGCGGTATCTTTGGGGACTCTCGCTACGTCAGGAAGCCGAGCGTCATCGCTCGCGCTAGGGCCTCGTTGCGATTTTTCGCTCCCAACTTGGCATATATGTGTGCAAGATGAGTCTTAACCGTTGGTAGCGAAACGAAAAGTTCCGACGCGATTTGGCGATTGGATTGTCCTGTCGCCAACTTAGCGAGAACCTGGTATTCACGGGTAGTCAGACTTGATGCCTCCGCCTCAACGTCCACTTCTGAATTCAAAAGTTTCGGATCCACCACGCGCTCGCCACTCCATGCTCGCTTCAAGGAGGAGACCAGTTCGGCAGGTTCGATAAAACGCGCGAGCAGCGCCTCGACATCTAAGCCCAACAACTCGGCAAGCGATTCCCGACTGCCATTAGGCAATAAGAGCACGATGCATGTAGGCGGTGCAGCCGCTCGCAACCGACGCACCGTCTCGATCTGAGTTAGGTCAGAGGTTGAGCCCAATACAACGATTCCCGGGGTACGGGCGGCCACGAGTTCTGGTAATTCAACCGAGTTCGCCGTTGCGCCCACCACGCGGTACCCAGCGTTGCCGAGTACCGAAGTGAGTCCGGCGACGACGAGCGGTATGGCATCGGAGATAACGACCGACGGGCCCGCCGCAGTGACCATCGTCGGATCGTACCGACCTCTCGACGCAAGACCGTGGACACTATGCAAAGCAGCACGCCGCAGGGCATCCCGATGGCAGCCGTGCAAGGATCCGACCCGTATCGATTCTTGGACCTGAGGTTTACTGATGAATGAACAAGGAAGAGCTGTCGATGAAGTGCTCGCTGACCTCGATGAGCGGCGGGCCCAGGATCCCGACGTGCACGGCTCCCGCCTGTTCGGTCTTGTGTATCCGACAGGGCGCACCGACCTAGAGGAGTTGGCCGACAGCGTTTACAAGCGCTACCTGTTCGCCAACGCGTTGAATCCGTTGAAGTTCCCCGAGCAAGCTCGATTGGAAACCGAGTTGGTTCAGTGGGTCGCGGAGTTGGTGCACCGTCCCATGAACGCCACTTCTAAAAGATCGCCTGGATCGACAACGTCGGGCGGTACCGAATCGATTCTCATGTCGATGCTCGTAAACCGCGAGCGGGCACTAGCGCGAGGCGTAGAACGACCAACAATTCTTGCTCCGCAGACTGCGCACCCCGCGTATGCAAAGGCAGCGCACTACTTCGACATGGACTATGTGCGCATACCCGTCGATGACGGCTACAGGGCAGACGTAAATGCGGCGCGGAGTCTGATCACGGAAAACACCTGCGTGATAGTGGCATCTGCATTCACGTACCCCCACGGCATTCTCGATCCAGTTACGGAGCTCGCGGGGCTGGCTGGGGAGAAGAGGATCGGATGCCATGTCGACGCTTGTATCGGGGGCTTTGTGCTGCCGTTCCTCGAGCAACTGGGTAGGCCCATTGCGCCGTGGGACTTCCGAGTTGAGGGTGTAACGGAAATGTCCGTAGACGTACACAAATATGGCTATGTGCCGAAGGGCGTGTCGGTATTGCTTCACGCAGACGACGACTGGTTCTTCGATCAGGTCTTCTTCTACGACGAATGGGCATCTGGGCTATATGCGACTCCCGGAGTAGCGGGAGCCCGACCGGCGGCGCCGGTAGCAACTGCCTGGGCAATGACCCAACATCTGGGTACCGACGGGTACAGAGAGATTGTGGCAGACCTATGCCAAACGGTGGATCGAATGCGGGCCGGCATTGAGGCAATAGACGGAATCGAGATTGTCGGAGACCCCATAGGCCCGGTGCTCGCGTTGCGGAGCTCGACGGTCGACCTTCATGCGGTGGGAGATGTGATGGACGATCGCGGTTGGAACCTAAACCGCAACACCGATCCAACGGGACTGCACATGATGCTCTCTCCCATCCATCGGGAAGCGGTGGACGCCTTGCTGGCCGATCTGGCCGAAGCTGTGGCCCATCATGGAGATAGCCGGGGCAAGGAAGTGCGCTACTCGTAGTCAAGTGGTATCTGATCTGATACCATCGCAAACATGAATGCACCGGCGATATTGCGTGATGCCCGTGAACGTGCTGGTTTCAGTCTCAGGACCCTCGCATGGAAGGCGGAGACTTCCCATTCGGCCCTTTCCGCCTACGAAGCTGGACGGGTAGTGCCGACCATGGACACCTTCGAGCGCATCCTCGCTGCAGCCGGATTCACCGTCAGTATCTCAACAACTCCTCTTGTGGCACCGGACGCCGAGCGGTCCCGTTAGTTACTCGCTGTCCTCGAACTCGCCGAGAAGTTCCCCGCCGCCCACAAAAAGGCGATTGAGTTCCCGCAGTTCGGCCACTATGAAGCCTGAAGTCCCAATCTCCACCAAGATTTTGGAACTGAACACGGGGTTCTCGGATGCGCGTATACCGCATGCCTTTGGCGGCGCACTCGCACTGGCGTGGTGCACGAAACGGGCTCGCGGCACAATCGATATCGACGTGAACGTGTTTGTCGACCCGTTGGATTCAGACAATGTGTTCGCATCTCAGATGGTTCCATTCCTGTCCTGCAGTGATGTTGCGGTCTTCAAAGCGTTCTTCAACCGCCCTCGTGACTGGGCCGACCTCAGCGAAATGTGCGAGGCAGGAACCCTAGATACCGACCTCGTAGTCGGTGCGCTCGTCCGGTATCTAGGGCCTCACGACGAACGGATCGCGAAACTGCATGTACCGGCCGATGAGCAACGCAAATAAGACCGACGGGCTGCCACACCTTCCGATCTGTAACGTCTGATCTGTAGGGTGAAGTCATCCCGACGTAACGACCTTAAAGATTGGCCTCGTCCTGGATGCTGCCGATTCGGCGCAACTGGCTGAAGCCAAACTCTCGAAGAACCGCATGCATCTGGATATCGAGACGCCCGACATTGAGGGAGAACGGGTGCGGTTGATGGACCTAGGCGCCACACAATTGAGTGATGGCTTGTGCCAGGAACACGGTGCGAATTGGTTCCTCATGCAAGATCCTGAGGGCAACGAGTTCTGCATCTGCGATTCCGTAGACGGCACGTAACGCGCACCAACTGTGAAGAACCGTCTCGGCCACTCATGTCTTGAGTGGGTCGCCAGGGACTTGAACCCTGAACCAACGGGTTAAAAGCCCGGTGCTCTACCAGTTGAGCTAGCGACCCCAACCCTGAGCGTACCCTGCGCTTCCACATATACGCAGTCCGACGAAGGGCACCATCGCGACGGGCACCGCCGTCACCCTTAGGAAAGAACGGCTGCGCGCTGCTACGCTGCCGTGCCGCTCAAGGAGCGCGAGCCCCCATCGTCTAGTGGCCTAGGACGCCGCCCTTTCACGGCGGTAACGGGGATTCGAACTCCCCTGGGGGCACCGGAAGCCGTAACACAATTGACGGTTACCACCACGGTCCTGTGGTGCAGTTTGGAGTGCACGCCGCCCTGTCAAGGCGGAGGCCGCGGGTTCAAATCCCGTCAGGACCGCCGGGAGTCTCTACGATCTTCCCGCACGGCCGGGTAGCTCAGTCGGCAGAGCACACGCCTGAAAAGCGTGGGGTCACCGGATCGACGCCGGTCCCGGCCACCAATCCAAGTAGCGACGCGACAGGACCCGGCCTCAAAGCCGGGTCCTTCGTTGTTGCTAAAGAAAAATGGATTCGTTTATATCTCTTCGTGCTCGGTTTCTTGCACGAGAAGTCCGCGAATCTCTGACGCTCGAAAGCGTCTGTGGCCGCCCAGTGTACGAATCGCTGAGATCTTTCCAGCACGAGCCCAGCGTGTGACGGTCTTCGGGTTCACTCGAAACATCGCCGCCACCTCTGCAGGTGTTAGCAGTTCTTCGCCCGTTGGCTCTTTGCCAGCCATCTGTCTCTCGGCTCCTATTTAGGTCTCTATCGCTCTAACTGCTCATCGGAAACCATCATTATCGAAGGCCCGGAAACTCGCGGCAATGGTAGCAGCCCTACCGAATATTGGCTAGTAGCCCGTCTAGGACCGGCGAATCTCCCATGTACCTCGGATAAGTCCATCGGTACACTCACCAGATGGCTCACGTTCTGTCCATCGCCAACCAGAAGGGTGGGGTAGGAAAGACAACAACTACCCACACACTTGGTGCGGCCCTCGCCGAGGCAGGACACCGCGTGCTCCTTGTGGATCTGGATCCCCAGGCTTGCCTTACGTATTCGGTTGGTCTCGATCCAGAGTCACTTCCGGTATCTCTCCACGACGTGCTCACCGGTCGCAACAAGGCCGAGGACGCCCTTGTACACACCACAGGAATCAGCATCATCCCAGCCTCCATAGACCTGGCTGGCTCAGAACTCCACCTCGCAAACAAGGTCGGCCGCGAACACGCGCTGTCGCGAGCACTGCAGCCCCTCAAGGACCACTACGAGGTGATCCTCATTGACTGCCCCCCTTCGCTCGGCATTCTCACGATTAACGGACTCACCGCGGCCGATCATGTTCTCATTCCTCTTCAATGCGAAACGCTCAGTCACCGGGGTGTTGGACAGTTGCTGGAAACGGTCGCGGACGTTCGCGCTTACACGCAACCGGATCTCGAAGTACTGGGTGTAATCGCAACCATGTTTGACGGGCGCACGCGCCACACCCGCGAGGTCGTTGCCGACATCTCCAACCGCTACGGCCTCGAAGTTCTCTCTCCCGTGGTGCCGAGGTCGGTGCGTTTCGCGGAGGCCCCGGCAAAGGGAAGATCAGTGCTCGAGCACGCGCCGACGTCGCCAGGAGCAATCGCTTATCGCGAACTAGGTACAACAATCGCTCAGCGCCTGGATCTATACAGCGACACACAATGACCGATGACGGCAAGAGCGCGCTGTTCTCTACCGCACAGCGCAGATCAGGCACGCTGATCGTCGAGTGCGAACGCTGTCTTGGGCGTACACGGATTTCCTACCCAGAACTCGTGCGCAGAATGCTGCCGTACAACGTGTGGGCACCATGGCGACATCACTCGCGATACTTGCGATGCCCCGCTTGCAACAAGCGCAGTTGGGTAGCTGCCAACTGGTTCGGCTAGACGACCTACTTGCGAGTCACCCTGGCGTTTCCGTGGCCGTCGGTGATTTCTCCGACTAGCCAAGCATCGTGGCCCGCTGAACGAGCCGTATCAATTGTGCGCTCGACATCGCTTGCTGCAACAACGACAAGCATCCCGAGCCCGAGGTTGAATACCTGTTCCATCTCGTCATCGGCCACGTCACCGGCTTCCTGCACTTCGCCAAAGATGCGCGGCTCCTCCCAACGCCCTCGGTGCACGACGCCATCGCAACCGTGCGGAAGCACGCGCACGAGGTTGCCGGGAATGCCGCCACCCGTGACATGAGCGAACGCGTGCACCTTTACCCGCCGACGAATCGCTGCGAGTGCTGGTGCATAAATAACACTCGGGCGCAATAACTCTTCACCGAGAGTTGTCGCGGCTCCCTTCCATGCCGGCGCGTCCAAGGATCGTCCCGCACGATCTAGCAGCGCTCTGCGCGCCAACGAATAGCCGTTGCACCGCAAACCAGGGCTCGCAATGCCAACTACGCGATCACCAGCCTTCACGTCGCGCGGGAGTATCTGGTCGCGCTCGACGACACCGACTGCAAACCCAACTAGATCGAAGTCGCCTGGCGACATCAAGTCGGGATGTTCCGACATCTCTCCACCGATCAACGCGCACCCTGCCTGGCGACACCCTTCCGCTATTCCGCGCACAAGGTCATCGATCATCTCCGGCACCAACTTGCCGACAGAGATGTAGTCGAGAAAGAACAACGGTTCCGCACCCTGTGCGGCTATATCGTCTGCGGTACCGACCAGGTCGATTCCGATTGTGTCGAATCGACGCGTGAGGCGTGCAATCAATGACTTAGTGCCGACACCATCGGTTGAAGAAACAAGAACGGGGTCGCTGTAGCCCAACTTTCCAATTGCGAACAGGCCACCAAAACCGCCGACATCGCCTACAACTTCGGGGCGGAACGTGCTCCGAACATGCGCCTTGATCGCCTCGACGGCCATTTCACCAGCAGCTATGTCAACGCCAGCTTGGGCGTAAGTGAGTCGATCCGGCTTGGAAGAGTCGGCCCCGTCCGCGGTCACGTTTGAGACGTCACGTTTGCACGGTCACTTTTTAACGCCGGCGGGCTCGGTGAAGTCGAGCACCTGTGTCTCGAGCACCATCTTTGCGTCGCCGTCGGTAAGCGTTACCGGAATCGGGTAGTTATTGGACAAACACGCCGTGCAGAACGCCTCGGGAGAGGCGTGAGTTGCAGCGGTAAGGCGGTCGAGTTCTAGGTACGCAAGCGAGTCAACGCCGAGGTAGTCGCGTATCTCGCCTACCGATAGGTCAGCCGCGAGCAGTTCTCCACGGCGCCCCGTATCCATCCCGTAAAAACATGGCCACCGATAAGGGGGCGACGAGACCCGGAAGTGCACCTCTGCAGCTCCAGCCTCGCGCAACATCTTGATCACCTCGCGGGTAGTAGTGCCGCGCACGATCGAATCGTCGACAACAACTAAGCGCTTGCCTTCGATGTTCTCTGGAAGCGGATTCAACTTGAGGCGCACGCCAACGCCGCGCTCACGTTGACTCGGCTGGATGAACGTGCGGCCCACATACCTGTTCTTGACCAAGCCATCTCCATACGGAACACCTGACTCGCGCGCGAACCCTTGCGCTGCGGGTATCCCGGACTCCGGAACAGGCATCACCATGTCGGCTGCTACCGGTGCTTGCTTGGCGAGCGCTTCGCCCATACGTTGGCGAGCTGCGTGCACGCTCTGTCCGTAAAGGCGCGTATCTGGGCGGGCGAAGTACACAAATTCAAAGAGGCACAGTTTCGGATCAGCGGCTGCGTAGTTGTACTCGCGGCGCAGACCCGCCGCATCGATTACGACCATCTCTCCCGGTTCTACATCGCGCACGTAATGCGCTCCAATGATGTCGAGTGCTGCCGACTCGCTCGCAAGCACCCACCCACCACCGTCGAGGCGACCAAGTACCAAGGGCCAGATGCCGTGCGGGTCGCGTACGCCAATGAGGTGTGAGTCATCCATCAATACGAAGGAAAACCCTCCCTCGAGGCGAGGCAATACTTTTTCAAGCGCAACCTCCAACTCGCGGCCATCGCTACGCGGTTCATCGGACCACTCACGGGCTACCAACTCGGCCACAAGAGCAGAGTCGGTAGTCGAATCGAACTCGGTTTCGGCGGCTGTCATACCTGGAAGCATCCCGAGTCGCAATGCGAGATCGGCGGTATTTGTGAGGTTGCCGTTATGACCTAAAGCGAAACCGGCGTCACCAACCGAGCGGTAGATGGGTTGCGCGTTGTGCCAGGACGAAGCACCGGTGGTCGAGTAGCGGTTGTGGCCAATCGCTAGATGACCGTGCAGAGGAGCAAGGCGGCGCTCGTCGAACACTTGAGATACGAGACCCATGTCCTTGACGACGGTGATCGTCTCGCCATCGCTGACTGAGATCCCTGCCGATTCCTGACCGCGGTGTTGCAATGCGAAGAGCCCTAGGTAAACGAGATTGGAAACGGGCTGCCCCGGTGCGTACACGCCAAACACACCGCACGCGTGCCCAATCTGTGGGGCAGCGGCGTCGATGCGTGCATCCGAGTCGACGGGCATTGCCCCCATTATCGCAGAGGAGCCCAGCCGAGGCTGCACCCGCTGTCAGTGCGCTACAACCGCCGCCATAAGCGATGGGATGGCATCTCGCCAGGCCGTTGTGGCATCGGTAAGCGATACATCGAATGCTTCCTCGGCAGTGAGACGCGTGCCGTCCGCTTTACCGATCACCGATGCGGGTACGCCGGCGTCTGCAGCGCGGTCGAGAACCACTTGCTCGCGATCGGGAGCCAGTGAAAGAACTACGCGCGATGCCGACTCGGAGAAACAACTAAGCGCTCCACCAATGTTGACTTGGAACCCGATCTCCCCTGCGATAGCCATCTCGCAAAGCGTTACCGCAAGACCTCCGTCCGCGCAATCGTGGATGCCGCTCGGAACTCCCTCGACAACAAGCGCCGCTACGAGTTCGTGTAGTCGTCGCGCGGTGTCTAGATCGGCGATCGGCGGCACACCATTTCGCAGGCCGTGCATCGTCGCCCACTCTGATCCCCCCAATTCCGACCGCGTCTCGCCAAGGACCACGATCCGATCACCCGACGTGAGAGCGGTGCCGACCGGTCGCGTTTTGAGATTGTCGATGAGACCGATCACGCCGACCACTGGTGTTGGATCAATGTCGGCGCCACGGCTCTCGTTGTAGAAACTCACGTTGCCACCGATTACCGGCAAACCGAGCGCGGTGCAGGCCTCTGCCATACCGTCGATCACTTCAGAGAACTGCCACATCACTTCCGTGTGTTCTGGGTTTCCAAAATTCAGGCAGTTCACGAGCGCTAGCGGACGCGCACCGCTGCATGCCACGTTGCGGGCAGCTTCAAGCACCGCAAGACGCGCTCCGGTGCGCGGGTCGAGGGCGCAGAAGCGAGCCTTGCCATCTACCGCCAAGGCGAGTGCACGACCCGCAGTTTCTTGAAGTCGCAACACACTTGCGTCCCTGCCAGGGCCAACCACCGTATTGAGAAATAATTGATGGTCGTACTGGCGCGAGATCCAAGTCTTGTCGGCAACGTTTGGCGATGAAAGAAGCGCGAGTAACTCGACCGTGCAATCGGCGCCGTCGGAGAAACGCGCCGCTAGTTCCCGAGCCGGGTCATCGCTTTGCTTGTCGTGCAGATCATTTGGTGGTGCGAGCGGTCGGTGGTACAGAGGACCATCACCCAGACTTTCGATCGGAACATCCGCAAGCGGTTCCCGATCCGAACTCGCATCTTGTGCTGCATCACCATGTGGAGGCGCAGGGTTCACGCCCGGAACTCCGAGTGCGTCGAACAGGCCGTCGTACACACGAAAACGCGCGTTATCTGTAACGCGACCAACCACTGTCGCTCGCACTTCCCACCGCTCGCATAGTGCAAGTACTGCTTCAAGGTTGTCCGGAGTGACAATTGCCAACATGCGTTCCTGACTCTCCGAAGTGAGCACCTCTACCGGCGTCATGCCCGGCTCGCGTTTGGCAACCCGCGCTACATCTACATCCATACCTGCGCCGGTCTTGGCAGCCGTCTCACTTGCGGCACACGACAATCCCGCTGCGCCGAGGTCTTGCACGCCTATCGCAAGGTCAGCATCGAGCAGCTCGAGACACGCTTCAATCAACTTCTTTTCTTCGAACGGGTCTCCCACCTGCACGCTCGGCCGCTTCGACTCGTCGGCGTCGGCGAAACCGGCCGATGCCAGAACGCTCGCTCCGCCGATGCCATCACGGCCTGTCGAAGCACCCAATAGCACGGCAAGATTTCCGACGCCTTCTGCGCGTGCAAGAACAAGCCGCTCGTGGGGAAGCACGCCGAGGCAGAAGACGTTGACGAGTGGATTGTCGTGGTAGCACTCGTCGAATACCGCTTCGCCGCCGATTGTCGGAACGCCAACTGCATTCCCGTACCCGCTAATGCCGCTGACAACACCTTCGAACAAGTACCGCGTGCGCGCATCGTCCAACGATCCGAAACGCAACGGATCCATTAGAGCAATAGGGCGCGCGCCCATTGAGAAGATGTCGCGGATAATGCCGCCAACTCCCGTAGCCGCACCTTGGTATGGCTCGACGGCGGACGGATGGTTGTGACTTTCGATGCGCACCGCTACCGCGATGCCGTCGCCGACATCGATCACACCCGCACCTTCGCCCGGACCCACTAATACCCACGGCGCTTCCGTGGGCAAGCGCTTGAGATGGGACCGCGACGACTTGTAGGAACAATGCTCAGACCACATAACCGAATACATAGCGAGTTCAAGATGTGTGGGTTCGCGACCCAGTTCATCGACGACTGCTTCCAACTCGTCATCGGTCATGCCGAGGGCACGATGGAGCGGTTCAGCGGTCACCTGCCGAGACTACTGACCCAAAACCCATCCCCAAACCCGAGGGCGTTTAGCTTCCGAGCGCGAAACCCAGGTCTGGAGCGATCAGTACCGGCGCGTACGCGATGCCCCGTTCGGCCAGCGCCGCTCCTACTTCGCCGCCGCGGTCCAGAAGCAGCGTGGCGGCCACGATTTCACAACCAAATTCGCTGATCGCATCGACTGCCTCGATCAACGACGTTCCGGTAGTCGCCGCATCTTCGACTACCAATACGCGGTCTGTCGGATTCAGAGGGCCAGCAATACGACCGCCAACGCCATGTCCCTTTGCTTCCTTGCGCACAGCGAAACTCCGCTTGCCGCTGATCGTCGCTACGGCCAACGCGACAGGAATTGCTCCCACTGCCAACCCACCCACTGCGTCATAGTCATCACCGATACCAACTTCGGCGAGCGCTTCGGTGATGGCATCGCCAACAATCGTGAGGCAATCGCCGCGAAACGTCACCTGGCGGCCGTCCAAATACCAACTCGATTTGCGACCCGAGGCGAGAGTGAACTCGCCTTCCGTGATCGCATACTCGCGTAACACCGCAGCGAGCGCTGCCTGTGCTGGCCTCATCGCGACACCCTCATCGTGGCATGCTCATTACTTGGCCGCATGCAGCAAGTATCGACTGCATCAATACCAAACCATCTTCAGAACCTAACAATGCGTCCGACGCGCGCTCGGGGTGCGGCATGAGCCCAACGACATTGCGACCCGCGTTGCAGATACCAGCGATGTTGTCGAGGCTGCCGTTCGGGTTATCAACGTAACGAAGAACTACTTGGTCTTCTGCGCGCAGTCGGGCGAGCACGTTCGGGTCACATACATAGTTACCTTCGAAGTGATTGATTGGAATGTTTAGATGCTGCCCGACGGTTGCCATGTTCGTAAGTGCCGAGTCGGTGGTTTCTACACGCAAGACAGCGTCTTCACAGAGAAATTTGAGGCCCGCGTTCTTCTGGAGTGCACCAGGTAGCAGGCCCGCCTCACAAAGAACCTGAAATCCATTGCATATTCCAACTACAGGGCCACCTTCGGCAGCATGGCGCGCAACCGCATCCATCACTGGAGAGAAGCGCGCGATGGCTCCTGTTCGTAGGTAGTCGCCGTGTGCGAATCCACCAGGAACGACCACCGCATCAACACCACCTAGTGCGCTCTCCAAATGAAACAAGATCTCTGCGGTTCCGCCAAGTTGTTCGACTACCTGTATTACGTCGAGTTCGCAGTTGGTGCCAGGAAACTGCACAACACCGACGCGCGATGTCATGCCGGAACTACATCATCAATCGAAATGTCGAACGCCTCAATGACCGGGTTGGCAAGCAGTCGTTGACACATCTCTTCGCACTGAGCACGTGCGGCTTCAACATTCTCGGCATCGATCATCAGTCGGATGGTTTTGCCGACATGTACCTGCGAAACGTTGGTGTACCCGAGGGCAGGCAAAGCGCGTTCGACCGTTGCGCCCACCGGATCCAAGATTCCAGGCAGGTGAGTCACCTGCACAGTCACAGAAAACATCATGGGCGACCGTACCAGTCATCAAAGAGGAGACCCGTAAGCCGTTCGTATGCCTCGATGTAGCGCGCTCGCGTACCGGCAATGACCTCTGGCGGCACGGCAGGCGCAGGTGATGTCCTGTCCCAGTCCAACGTCAGGTAGTGATCGCGTACGAACTGCTTGTCGAAGCTTGGCGGCGATCCACCGGGCGCGTATTCCTCCACCGGCCAGTAACGAGAGGAGTCAGGCGTGAGCACTTCATCGATCAGCAGGAGTTCGCCGTCGGGAGCAAAGCCGAACTCGAACTTGGTGTCCGCAAGGATTATCCCGCGTGTCTCCGCAAAGCGGGCACCGCGTTCGTAGATGCCGAGCACCGCTTCCTTAAGACGTTCGAATGTCTCACGACCGACGAGATAAACGGCCTGAGCATCGGTCATCGGCAAGTCGTGACCGGCGTCGGCCTTTGTTGTGGGCGTGAACATCGGCGCGGGTAGACGTTCCGCTTCCCGCATTCCCGCTGGCATCGGACTCCCCTGCACGGTGCCGTGTTCGCAATATTCGGTCCATGCGCCACCGAACAAATACCCGCGCGCGATGCATTCCATGCGTACTGGTTCGGTCCGTCGTACAAGCATTGCGCGGCCGTCGGCGTCGGGCCGCGCTTGCGCGGGGAAATCTTCTGGGTTGACCGAGATGACATGGTTCGCAAGGAGGTCGGCCATCTGCTCAAACCAGAACGCAGAGATCGCGGTCAGCACACGACCCTTATCTGGCACTGGATTTTCGAGTACGACGTCGAACACTGAGACCCGGTCGGACGCGACCATGAGTAGACGGTCGTCGCCGGCTTCGTATAGATCGCGTACTTTGCCGCTGTAGAGCTGAGGCAATTCGATCATCGCGCGGCCCTCACCGTGTGCTGCTCACGCGTCGAGCACCGAGAACGTTCTACCGACGTTCGAAATCGCGCGAGTGAGATCAAAGCAGGCAACTAATTGTTCATCGGAAAGCGCTCCCGTGATCTCGGAGTCCTCCCGGAGAACATCGATGAACGGACGTCGCTCATCCCATGTCTTCATGGCGTTGCGTTGAACGATTCGGTACGCATCGTCACGCGACTTGCCCGATTCGACTAGCGCAAGCAGCACCGGCTGACTGAATACGAGCCCATAGCTGGCAGCGAGGTTCTCCAACATGCGTTCCGGATAGACGACCATTCCCTCCACAACCGATCGCATCTTGATGAGCATGTAGTGGGTAAGCAGGCAGGCGTCGGGAAGCACAATGCGTTCTACCGAAGAGTGTGAAATATCACGCTCGTGCCAAAGCGCAACGTTTTCCAGACCTGCCATGAGATCGGCACGCAACACGCGCGCGAGGCCGCACAACTGCTCGCACTTGACCGGGTTGCGCTTGTGCGGCATCGCAGAAGAACCCTTCTGCTTTCCGGCACGAAATGGCTCCTCGGCCTCGCGTACTTCGGTGCGTTGCAGGTGACGTATCTCTAAGGCACATTGTTCGATCGTGGCACCAACAGACGCGCATGCGTAGAGCAACTCCGCGTGCCTGTCGCGCGCAAGTACTTGGGTAGCAGGCACGGGTACCAGTCCCAACGCGTTACAAACATGTGTTTCGACAGCTGGATCTACGTTTGAATACGTCCCGACCGCGCCCGAAAGTTTTCCTACTGCAATTCCGGTGCGCGCCCTACGTAGGCGTTCAACATCGCGGCGGACCTGAAGCGCCCACAACGCGAGTTTTACGCCGAACGTGGTTGGTTCCGCATGTATGCCGTGCGTTCTGCCGACCATAGGAGTGTTCCGGAACTCGCGTGCTCGTGTTGCTATGGCGCCCTCGAGAGCGACGGCCGCTTCAATGAGTAAGTCGGCAGCACGCGTCAGTTGCAACGCGAGTGCAGTGTCGACCACATCGCTTGAGGTGAGGCCGTAGTGGAGCCAGGCACCTTCCGGTTGCCCGACTGACTCCTGCACTATGTCGACAAACGCCGCAACATCATGCTCTGTGATCTGCTCGCGTTCTTCGATTGCAGCAACATCAAAGCCTGCGCGGGCGCGGATGGCCTTGGCTGCGTCTTGTGGAACAACACCGAGATCTGCCCATGCTTCGGTAGCCAAGATCTCGACCTCGAGCCATGCGCCAAACCGCGCTTCGTCATTGAAGAGCGCGTCCATCTCGGGAAGTGAATAGCGAGGAATCATGAAAGCTCCATCATCAAGTAACTCCGGCTGCAATATCGGTTCGGTAGTGCATTCCTGGCCATGAGATGAGGTTGGCAGCCTCATACGCGCGCTCGCGAGCGTTCGACACCGAATCTCCTAGCGCTGTGACCGCCAACACTCGCCCACCAGCGGTCACTATGTCGTTGCCCTCACCGCGTGTTCCCGCATGAAAAATCATTACGTCGTCTAACGCGCTTGCGGCTTCGAGGCCTTCGATCACATCTCCGGTGCGCGGGGTGTGTGGATACCCTTCAGTTGCGAGCGCGATGGTTACGCAGGCATTGTCGGTGAACACAACTGGGCTCGTCAAACGGTCCGTTGCTGCTTCGAGGAGATGCACAGCGAGATCACTCGACAGGCGCGGAACCACGACCTCGCATTCCGGATCGCCGAAGCGCACGTTGTACTCAATGATCTTCGGCCCGTCGGGTGTGAGCATTAGACCCGCGTAGAGCACACCGCGGTAGTCGATCCCACGACCTGCTAATTCTTCGAGGGTCGGTCGTACCGCTTGCTCCATAGCAAGTTCAACAATTTCGTTTCCGGCAACCGGCACAGGCGAGTACGCACCCATCCCTCCAGTGTTGGGACCCGTGTCTTTGTCGTCAATGCGCTTGAAATCTTGTGCAGGCGCGAGTGGAATGCCGTCGAGCGTTCCATCACATAACACCAGCAGCGAAAGTTCGGGACCGGTTAGACCTTCCTCCAACACGAGTGTGCGGCCTGCGTCGCCAAAGGCTTCTCCGGAAAGGTACGAGCGAACCGCTGCACGCGCTTCGGTAATTGATTCGGTGACAATCACCCCCTTACCTGCGGCTAGCCCATCTGTCTTGATTACGTAGAGACCAGGCAAGGTTTCGAGGAATGCGAGCGCGGTATCTTCTTGGTTGTCGTCGAAGCGTCCGTAGCGCGCCGTCGGAACACCTGCGGCCGCGAGTATTTCCTTCATCCAGGCTTTGGATCCTTCAAGTTGGGATGCAGCCGCCGATGGCCCAAACACATTCGCGCCCGATGCGCGTAAGGAATCTGAGAGGCCGTCTACGAGTGGCCCTTCCGGACCTATAACCACAAGTTCGAAGGTGTCGAGGCGAGCAAGCGCAGATGGCAAATCCATGCACGGCCCTACCCCGGACGCGATACCGGGATTACCTGGCGCGGAAACGACTTCGTCGACGAGTGGCGAGCGGGATAGGGCCCACGCGAGTGCGTGCTCACGGGCACCGGAACCGACGACGAGAACGTTCACGTGTTCACGTTATGCCGCGCGTGGCAACACGACCGTCTGCTCACGGCCCGGACCAACGCCCACGAAAGTCACCGGAACACCAGTGAACTGCTCGATGAAACGCACATATTCCATGGCCGCAGACGGCAAGTCCTCCAACACCGCCGCGCGTTCTATATCTACATGCCAACCGGGAAGGGTTTCGTACACAGGGCGCACCTTGTGCAACACCGACTGGTGATACGGAACGTGGTCGTAACGGGTGCCGTCTTCACCTTCGTAAGCAACGCAGACCTTGAGTTCGTCGAATGACGAAAGCACATCGAGTTTGGTAAGCGCGATTTCTGTGCATGTGTTGATGCGCAATGAGTGCTTCACCATCACGAGGTCCAACCAGCCGGTACGACGACGCCGACCCGTGTTGGTGCCAAACTCTCCACCGCGGTCTACGAGTGCGTCGCTGACGGGATCACCTTCGAATAGTTCGGCAGGAAATGGTCCGCTACCGACGCGTGTTGTGTATGCCTTGACGACTCCGACAATGCGCTCGATGTCGCGGGGACCTACGCCCGCGCCGGCACAGACGGTTCCTGCAACAGGGTTGCTCGACGTGACGAATGGATACGTACCGTGATCCAGATCGAGGAACGTTGCTTGGGCGCCTTCAAAAAGAACCCACTGATCCTCATCTAGTGCTTCGTGAACGAGATGCACCGTGTCATCGATCAATGGTTCAAGGCGGTCGGTTAGTGCGAGGTAGTTGGCTGCCAATTCGTCCGCATCGACAGGCAAGCGGTTGTAGACCTTCGTCAACACTCCGTTTTTCTCCCGCAGCACTAGATCCAACTTCTCGCGAAAGATCTTGGGGTCGAGTAGGTCTTGCACTCGAAGCCCTACTCGCATCGCCTTGTCTGCATATGCAGGACCGATACCACGCTTTGTGGTGCCGAGCTTGGCGTTTCCGAGATAGCGCTCGTTGAGGCGGTCGAGTTCTTGGTGGTACGGCATGATCAGATGCGCATTACCTGACAGACGAATGCGGCGACTGTCGATGCCCTTGGACTCGAGCATGTCGAGTTCAGCTAGGAGAACGTGCGGGTCTACGACGACGCCGTTTCCAATAACCGGCAGCACCCACGGATAAAGAACGCCACTCGGAACCAGTTGAAGTTTGAACACTTGGCCGTCCACGACGAGCGTGTGGCCCGCGTTGTGGCCCCCCTGATAGCGCACGCAAAGCGATGCATCTTTCGCGAGGTAGTCGGTAAATCGACCCTTTCCCTCGTCACCCCACTGGGTGCCCACAATCACTGCGCCAGGCACAGTTGTCTCCTGAAAAATAGAAAGACCGTGCGAGATTGCACGGTCTGAAACGTGACGGTACTCACGTTGGGTACAGGTTAGTAGAAGGTGCCGTCGATCTTCGCCGAGTTAGGTCGCTTTGTTAAACACGAGGCCCGACCCCTCGGCCTCATCGGCCTGAATCACGTCTCCTTCTCGGTATTCGCCAGCAAGAAGAGCCAATGCAAGAGGATCGGCAACTTCCTTCTGGATCACTCGCTTGATGGGGCGAGCACCAAAATCTGGGTCGTAGCCAGCGCGGGCGATGTGGGCCCTCGCGGCATCGGTCAGTTCAATACCGATCCCGCGGGCAACGAGACGGTCGCGCAGCAACAGCAGTTGCAGGTCGACGATGCGCGCAATCTGGGATTCTTCGAGGCGGTGAAACAACACGAGTTCGTCGATGCGGTTGATGAACTCGGGCTTGAAGTGGGAACGCACTGCCGCCATTACGACTTCGGTTTCGTTGCCGCCGCCTTCCGTGAACGCGCGGGCACCGAGGTTGCTGGTCATTATGAGAACCGTGTTCGTGAAGTCGACCGTGCGGCCTTGACCGTCCGTGAGGCGCCCGTCGTCCATCACCTGGAGCAGCACATTGAACACGTCGGGATGCGCCTTCTCCACTTCGTCTAGGAGCACCACCGCATACGGGCGGCGGCGCACCGACTCTGTGAGTTGACCACCTTCTTCGTAACCGACGTATCCGGGCGGCGCTCCGACAAGGCGCGAGACGGAGTGCTTCTCCATGTACTCGCTCATGTCTACGCGCACGATGGCGCGTTCGTCGTCGAACATGAACTCCGCAAGCGCGCGGGCGAGCTCGGTCTTGCCGACTCCGGTTGGACCGAGAAATAGGAACGACCCGATCGGACGGTTGGGGTCCGATAGTCCGGCGCGTGAGCGGCGAATCGCGTTCGCCACTGCGGCTACCGCTTCGTCTTGGCCGATGACGCGCTCGTGTAGGCCATCTTCCATACGCACGAGTTTCTGTACTTCGCCTTCCATCAGGCGCGTCACCGGAACGCCGGTCCACTTCGCAACAATCTCGGCTACGTCTTCTTCGTCAACTTCTTCCTTGAGCATCTGACGAACCGATTGCAACTCGTTGAGTGCAGCGGTCTTGGCAGCGATGTCGTTGTCGAGATCTCGCATGGTCGAATAACGAAGTTCGGCTGCGCGTTGCAGGTCGCCTTCACGCTCTGCCTTCTCGGCTTCTATGCGCGTCGACTCGAGCGCTTCTTTGCATTGACGAATCTCAGTGATTGCATCGCGCTCCAACTGCCAATGCGCAACCATGCCGTCACGCGATTCGCTCAGTTCGGCAAGTTCGGCTTCGAGCGTGTTGAGCCGCGCAAGCGATAGCTCGTCGGTTTCTTTTGCGAGCGCGGCTTTCTCAATCTCGAGTTGTCGTATCCGGCGCTCTACAACGTCAATCTCGAAGGGCATGGAGTCGATCTCGATGCGCAACCGGCTTGCCGCTTCGTCCATGAGATCGATCGCCTTGTCGGGCAACTGACGCCCAGAGATATAGCGGTGACTCAGCACGGCGGCAGCTACGACGGCCGCGTCTTGGATGCGCACACCGTGGTGCACTTCGTAGCGTTCTTTGAGGCCGCGCAAGATGGCGATCGTGTCGTCTACCGAAGGCTCGCCCACATACACCTGCTGGAAGCGACGCTCCAGGGCTGGGTCTTTCTCGATGTGTTTGCGGTACTCATCGAGAGTGGTCGCACCGATCATGCGCAGTTGGCCACGCCCGAGCATCGGCTTGATCATGTTTCCGGCGTCTACCGCACCTTCGGCACCGCCTGCTCCGACGATCGTGTGCAACTCGTCGATGAAGGTGACGACTTCGCCGTCTGAGTCGACAATCTCTTTGAGTACGGCCTTCATGCGTTCCTCAAACTCGCCGCGGTACTTCGCACCGGCCACCATCGATCCGATGTCGAGCGAGATGAGGCGTTTGTCGCGCAAGCTTTCTGGAACATCGCCTTCGACAATGCGCCGCGCTAGGCCCTCTGCAATTGCTGTCTTTCCAACACCGGGTTCCCCGATAAGTACAGGGTTGTTTTTCGTGCGACGAGATAACACCTGGATAACCCGCCGGATCTCTTCGTCGCGACCGATGACGGGATCTAGGCGACCGAGGCGCGCTTCTTCCGTTAGGTCGCGACCAAAACGTTCGAGCGCTTGATATTGATCTTCGGGGTTCTCGCTCGTCACACGGTGTGAACCGCGAATTGTTTTTAGCGCGTCGAGCACGTTGTCCGTGGTGACTCCAATGGCGCGCAGCAGGTCACCGACACCGCCAGGGACTTTGGTCATCGCGAGCAGAACGTGTTCGGTGGACAGGTAGTCGTCGCCGAGATCGGTGCGTTCGGAGTCGGCGGCCTCGAGGAGTCGGTACGCGTCTTGACTCATCTGAGGTGGTTGCGCAGTGGCGCCATATACCTGAGGCAGTGCTCCTACAACTTCGTCCACGCGGTCCTTGACGGCCTTCGGCGCGACACCTACGCGTTCGAGAACAGGCAGCACAACGCCTTCGGCTTGACCGACTAGCGCTGAGAGCAGGTGGGCTCCTTCTACCTGGCTGTTGTTGCGCTCACGCGCGAGCGATTGGGCGGCACCTATTGCCTCTTGGGTCTTGCGCGTGAACTTGTTGGGGTCTAGTGCCATCTCGCTATCTCCTGCGCCGCGGTTCGGCTCGCACAACTGCACGGCTGACTGGAACAAGGTCGCGTCGATAACTGCGATGCACATTGTCGATCTCTACAATTGCAGCGGCGCGCGTAGCTTCAAGAATGCTTTCGAGGTCGGCGACGCGTGCTTCTAGGTCGAGAATGCGGCGCACGCCAGCGATGCCCACGCCTTCTTGGGTCAATGTTTGGATGCGCCGAAGCAGCGCGACATCACGTTCGGA
>SHUZ01000124.1 GCA_009694415.1 Acidimicrobiia bacterium | reverse complement strand
TTATACCACTTCTAGCGCGACAAATTCCTTCGATTTCGCGAGAAGTCCTCGAAGGATGACAACCGCGATCACGTACAGCCCCAGAGCCATCAGCAAGACGACTCGGAACCCAAATTCCATCGCAAGTATTGTCGTTAATACGGACCCCACTACCGAAGCGAAGCCGTTTACGGCCCATGCCCATGCCACATACTCGGACGGGCTATCGGTGACGCTCGCGATGGCTGTCAACCCGATCGGCATGAACATACCGAGACACACGCCTAGCGGTGCTAGCACCGCGAAAGCAAACGCTGCTCGCGCGAAGAACGGAAGGCCAAGAAGGCTTGTCGTAAGTGCCGGAAGGGCTACGAGATAGAAAAGTGTCAGCACGGCGATGGCGCCCAGAAGAATTGGTAAGAAACTTTGTACGCGTTCACCCAACCGGCTGGACAACAACGCACCGACTCCCGTGAATAACAGGAGCGACATCAACGTCACCGTCAAAGAATAAGTCGGGAAACCCAAGAAGAGGATTAGACGTTGAATCATCGTGACTTCGAAGAAGAAGAACCCAAGTCCAATCGCGCCGAAGTACAGCAATGATCTTCCCTTGAAAGGAAATCTCTTCCAGGTCTTACGAATAACGAAGAACGGCAACAGAAGAAAAATGCCGCCGAGCAAGACCGCTAGAATGAGCAGCATGATCAATACGCGTTCGCCCAGTATCCCTTCTCGCATTCCAGGGTCGATGGGTTCCGCGAAATCTCTAACTACGTCTTTGAACCTCGAAAAGTGCCAGAAGAAAGGATCGTCATCGGTGATGGGGGCGACGTTCGACTTGTTCCTCGCGTAAAATCGCTGCAAGCCTTCTTCGCGCATTCCTACTCCCCATGAGATACGACTGCCAGGGGTAGGAACCCCCGGCGCATGCTGCACCGTGGAAAGAGGAACATCCACCAAAGCCGTCGTGAACCGTTCCACCTCTGCCGCGGTGAATGGCGTCCGCTTCACAAGAATCGTCGACGACACAGCGGTCGCGGAGAGAGCGAGCCCCGATTGGGAAGTCGCTACGAGCATGTGGTCGGTTGCATCATCGACGCCAATCCCCTTCAGTGCATGTTTGGCTGTCGCGATGTAACGCGCGGTGCGGTTGAGCGTAGCAAAATCCAAGTCGCCGAATTGCGCTGCAATGATTCCGTCCTGCGTCAGATGGAGTAGCGACTCACGAATGGCATCGCTGGTATATAGATAACTCTCTGAAAGCACGAATGCTCCTGCGGTGGCCGCATTTGTCGCTGCGTAACTATCTGGAGCTGGATACCAAATGAGGTCGTATTTCTCATCGCTGCGAGCCAAGTATGTGCGTCCATCGCCGTTGATGTAATCGACCCGTGGGTCCTGGGCTAAGTGGCCCACGTAGTCGGCCATACGCTCGACCACCAGCGAATGCGTCACCGGATTCAGTTCGACCGCAGTCACGTCCTGCGCGCCAAAATGCAAGGACGCTATGACCTCATGCCCTCCGGCTGCTCCAATAATTAACTCCCTATCGGGTGGAGTTCCAAGCACAGCGAACGGCAATGCGCGAATATCTTTCTCGAATTGGTACTTGGCCAACGAAGGTGTTTTCCCGTCCCACGCATAGAGGGCCGATCCGATCATCCCATCGTGATACAAGGCGCGAACATTCTCGGTCCATGGAACTACGTCGACCCGGAAGATTGGACTCCAAGCGGACTCGATGATGTTCTTGCCTTCAAGTTGACGTGCCTTCGTCGCGTCGAGCCTGATCGTAGGAGCCAGTCCCGGAGAGATAACTCCAACGAGCATCACCAAAGCGATGAGACCGGCCAGGACGGCCGCGCGCGAATGTCGGGGAGTCGCGAGCCAGAGGGCTACGAGAGCGAGAAGTAACCCCGCCAAGAAAATCGTCCTCGTCGGCCCAATAGTTGCGAGCAAGGAGATGACCACCGCGCACGCGAGACCCGCGCCGAGTAGATCGGCGAAATAGAGACGTCCGACATTCTCGGTGTAACGCCCGAACAATGTCGATAAAACGATTCCGGCTGGCACGAACCCCACGAAGAGGGCGATACAGATTGTCACGATCCACGCGATGTTTTCCGTCGTATCGCCGAGTTTGTAGGTCCATATAACGTTGCTATCGAACGGTGCCAGCGCGACCACCGAATAGCCGACCGCTACGCCCACAGCGGCGGCTAAGGAACTCCAGATAAGCAACGATTCCGTTGCTGCGGCCCGCAGGCGCTTGGAGATCGTTACCGCGACACCACCCGCGCCAAGGCCCAGGAGCGCCAAGCCGATGACGAGATATGTGTAGTAATAGAAGAGTTTGTACGAAATTATTCGCGTGTAACTGATCTCGAGCAAAAGGGTCGCAAAGCAAACAAGAAAAATCGTGATATATCGCGTCGTCACTGCTTTGCGTTGCATTCGTCCCCGATCGCGTTAGAGCAGACTGAAGATCGTAACGCTATAGAAGCCCATTAATTGCCCGCCCCTCGACGCCGCCCTCGCTCGGATAGACCGTACGACTGCTCAAGCGAGCGTGGACAGGCGCTCCGCTACATCGGCAAAAGAGGCATCCCGCTGACGGATGCGCGTGAAGAGGGCGCGCGCCCGTCCCCCAGAGTGCGGATTGCCCATCCAGCAGGGCCGATCCGGCGCAATCTAGACCCATACAGCATCACTGGAAACGTCAACCACTTCCGCGGAAACGGGTCTCCGTAGACCAGAAGCGGGCAAACTCGCCCGCCGGCCCGGGTCCGGTAGCGAGTCCCACGCCAGCCTGACCTGCGAACAGCGGATCAACCAAAGTGCGCCGAAGGTCCCCATTGAACAGAAAGTCGATTTTGTTGCCGGAAAGACGAACTTCGACGGTTGTGCCCAGCGCCGCGGGCGCCAGGCCCACTTGGGTCACCCGTTCGATTGTGCCGCCAACAATCCTCCAGACGACCCAGGTTCCATAACCCGGGGCCGCCTCGACCCACCAGCAGTTGTTCGCGTCCTGGCACCTAAATGCAACGCCGAATCCCACCGCCGCCGTGCCGATCGTGGCACTGACGGATGTCGCGTTGCGCGTCGTATCAAGTAGAGCCAACATCGGACCGGGCGATTCGGGAGCCATCGCGCGCGCCTGTCCACCATCGGTTGTCCATTGACCGCGCAACACCCGCCATGTTCCTGCACCGATTGATCCAGCCAGTGGACCGGACGCCGCAAACTCATCGTGGGCGCCTACCTCGCCTGTCGCCGGAACCAGGAACTGCGCTGGGATCACCGAGAACTTCGACAAGCGAGCGTCGGTGCCACCAACTATTCCCGCACCGTTTTCTCGTGCCAGCGTCGCGTTCTCAACACCCAAGCGCTTTATTCCATCGATTAGTACTCGTATGTGGCTCCCCGCCATCTCCACTGCGATATCCGAACCGTTGGCTGGCACAGCGTTCACGACCCCAGCCAGAGTCGTCCTTCCTCCCGATGTAACGCTCAGTTCCCACCGATCCTTCGCCGGTACTGCTTCGAGCCGCCAACAGTCCGACGGACCAACACATCGAAACGCGAGGCCCGCACCTGTTCCAATTTCGGCGATTCTCACCGCCGCCATACCGTTGGCATGAGCTGCAACGATTGCGAGGCCATCTTGTTTGCCGCCCGATGCTGCCTGTTCGGCGAACCCATTACCCGCAGTCCAGCGACCCACACGTTGCCTCCAGGGCTGACCCGTAGGAGTAGCGCCAAGGTCGGTGGAGGCACCGCGGTCGAAAGCGTCGAGCACGGTTAGGGCGTTGAAAATTTGGCTCGGGCCCTTGCGAAGGGGGGCTGGTGCGTTTGCGCCGATTGTGGCTCCAACCGCCGCGCTCGCCAAGACCAGGGAGGTGACGACGAGAATCGACACCGCCACCGTTACTCCAGGTTTCACCCTTCCATTCGTTCTGCTGCTCGCGTATATCTCACCCTCTGGCGCGCCATTCATCCGAGGCTGACCGGGTGCCTTGTGACCAAGTCGGACGAGAGGCCGCTCGACCAGGTAGTAGGAAACTGCGGCGGTCGAGATCGTAAGGGCTAACAACAGCGCTAGTTGGATCGCGCGCGATGGACTGATGCGATCTTCAAGTAGCCAGCGAGCAATGACCCTTAGGTAAATAGTGTGCCAAAGATAGATGCCATAGGAGATGACGCCTAGCCACACGACGGGTCGCAACCGCAAAGACCACCGGATCCCTCCTTTGGACTGGTCGCCGACTACCGCTGGCAACACAACGAGGGCCGCCGCAACGCCGTCGAGTGAAGCGCGCAGGATCAGTTGAGCGCTGGTTGCCGTTCCCACGAAGGCCATCGGAAAACGTGCTCGTGACACGACCCAGAGCAATCCTGCCGCGAACATCCAGGAAAGCCATGGGTGACGCCCGAGCACGGTGAGCACTCCAGGCACGCGACCGCCGCGTGCTATCCACACGCTCGCGACTGCCAACAGCATGCCGAGCGCGAACCAGTCCAGATAACCAACGACCCACAGGTCGATCTGTTTAAGCGGAAACCACGCCCCTGCCTTGAGCGGCCTGTCGCGCAAGGAAGTCGCCCACCAAACACGCGCGCCGAGCCCGATAACGGCTAGGCAGATAAGGCCTCGTACCTGAGCACCCACGACTGAGGTGGGAGCTGTTTTTTTTCCTGCTACGCAACGCAGGCCGAACGCTAAAAGGGGTAGAAGCAGGTAGAACCCAACCTCGGCAACCAGGGTCCACGCGACAAAGAGGCCGCCGCCTGCCCACTTTGCTCTATAGCCCTGAAGAAGAACAGAGTGGAATAACAATTCGACCATCCGTTCGGTATGGGGGAGACCAAACAAGACCAACCCAGCGAGAGCTAGCCAGTACGCAGGGAAAATGCGCAGGAAACGCCGGAGCCAGAAAGGTCCGAGCGCCGGTGATGAAGTCCCGAACTGTTGCGCTTCCAGGAAGGGACGTCCAAGCAGAAAACCCGAGATCACGAAGAACACGGCGACTCCGAAAGAACCCATGCCGTCAATCAAGAAGTGCACCTGTTCAGGAAAGTCCGTACCATTCCTGCGGTAGCTGGTCGCATAGAAGTGCGAAAAGAAAACCGAAAACGCAGCGATCGCTCGTAAGCCGTCGAAGCACGCGAAGCGCGTCGACGCCGAGGTAGGGACTTCAGCTTCAGACCCGGAAGCCAACCGTTCTTCGGTCTGGGCCATTGGCCAAGTCTACGGCGACGCGGTTAGGTTTAGCGCGCAGCCTTTTTCAGACGAGCGTGGACAGGCGCTCCGCTACATCGGCAAAAGAGGCATCCCGCTGACGGATGCGCGTGAAGAGGGCGCGCGCGCGCGGAATGTTGCCAGACCTTTCTTCGAGGTCGGCCAGGGCATACCAAAGCCGTAAATGATGTTCCTGCGCGTTCTTGATGCCATCGGCTCGACGATCGAGAAGTTTCACGGCCTCCTCAAGCTTGCCCTGATCCGCAAGTGATCCTGCGAGGACAATTCGACCCTCGGCCACGACACCTGGACTCGGTGACACGTCGGCAAGATCACGCCACAACTCATTTACGCGCTCATAATCCTTGCGGGCGCGCGCGCAATCCATGAGTATGGGGTGCTGATCAACAGAGCCCGTCAATACAACGTACTGCTCGAGTTCTTTGGTAGCCGCCGCCCACTTGCCAGTGCGATACAAAGAAACACCAAGCAATTCGCGAATGCTCGGCGAGTCTGGCAACTCGTCGCGCAACGGTGACAAAATGCGCACGGCATCGCGTTCGCGGTCCGCGGCTACAGCATCGGCTGCACGCAAAAGTTCCGCGTGCAATCGCTCGCCACGTTTCCCTCCAACGCGCAAGATCTCGTCACGGACGTCTTTGGGACCGCGTTTCCGGTAACGAGGGGAAACCGGCTTTGCAGCCGGGTTACGACTGGTCCTGCGCCGTTTCGGTTCCGGCTTTGACTCGCCAACGGGCCGTCTCTTGCCACGAATACGAAGGGGCGCCGGCTTTGCGGGCTCGATCGGTACTTCAGGTTTTCTTGGCGCGCTTCGTGGATTGACTCGCGATGCGGGGCGACCTTTGCCAGAGGACGACGTTGGGCGCCCCTTGCCGGATCCGCGGTTACTGTCGGAGCCTCGCGCCGTCACTTCGTTGCCTTCCATGGAGGGTTGCAGATCGTAGACCTAACGGCACGCGACCGCTCGGTCGTTGAACGTGCAAAAGACTTCTGAACGCGCTTGAGGGCGCCTTTCGGCGCCCTCAAGTTGAAAAAATCCGGCGGCGACCTACTCTCCCAGAGGGCTGCCCCCCAAGTACCATCGGCGCGGGCGATCTTCACTACCGTGTTCGGAATGGGAACGGGTGTTTCCCCGCCGCAATAGCCACCGGAAACCTTTGTAAAATTGGCGTCCCTTAAGGACTCCATAGCGAGCACAAGCAACAAAGTTCCCAAGCCCTCGGCCGATTAGTACCGGTCGGCTAAACACCTTGCGGTGCGTACACCTCCGGCCTATCAACCTGGTCGTCTACCAGGGGCCTTACCCGGTTAACCCGGTGGGAGATCTCATCTTGAGGCAGGTTTCGCGCTTAGATGCTTTCAGCGCTTATCCCTTCCGCAGGTCGCCAACCAGCCATGCTCCTGGCGGAACAACTGGCACACGAGAGCTACGTCCGTCCCGGTCCTCTCGTACTAGGGACAGCTCCACTCAAATCTCCTACGCCCGCACTGGATAGGGACCGAACTGTCTCGCGACGTTCTAAACCCAGCTCGCGTACCGCTTTAATGGGCGAACAGCCCAACCCTTGGGAGATGCTTCACCCCCAGGATGCGACGAGCCGACATCGAGGTGCCAAACCTTGCCGTCGATGTGGACTCTTGGGCAAGATAAGCCTGTTATCCCCGGGGTACCTTTTATCCGTTGATCGACCGCGCTTCCACATGCCACGGCCGGGTCACTAAGCCCTGCTTTCGCACCTGCTCGACTTGTAGGTCTCGCAGTCAAGCTCCCTTGTGTCTTTGCACTCGACGCCTGATGGCCAACCAGGCTGAGGGAACCTTTGGGCGCCTCCGTTACTCTTTAGGAGGCGACCGCCCCAGTCAAACTACCCACCTGACACTGTCCCCGACCCAGATTATGGGCCCAGGTTAGAATTCCAATACAAATAGGGTGGTATTTCAAGGTTGTCTCCACCGAAGCTGACGCCCCGGCTTCAAAGACTCCCACCTATCCTACACAATCCGTACCGAAACCCAATATCAAGCTGTAGTAAAGGTCCACGGGGTCTTTCCGTCCTAGTGCGGGAAACGAGCATCTTTACTCGTCGTGCAATTTCGCCGAGTCTCTGGTTGAGACAGTAGCCAAGTCGTTACGCCATTCGTGCAGGTCGGAACTTACCCGACAAGGAATTTCGCTACCTTAGGACCGTTATAGTTACGGCCGCCGTTTAC
>SHUZ01000123.1 GCA_009694415.1 Acidimicrobiia bacterium | reverse complement strand
CCTGTTCCCTCCGGTAGCGCTGGCTGCTTGTGGCGCATTCATCGCAGCGAAGCAGGTCTACGCAAGGTATCCGGCAACATTTGAGTGGCCAACATTCTTCTCGGAGATACGCACGCTCGGTTGGTTGGTGGTTGTGGTGTTGGCGGCCGATGCAATCGTCGAAATAGCACGTAACTCCAAGACGACCGAGGACGCGCCGGACGCGTAACGTTTCGCGAATGGCCGACAATCCCAAATCGTTCTTCCTCTCTCCAGAGATCCACGGTTACCTCGTCGCACACGGCACCCCACCGGACGCGGTGCAGCAATCGTTGATTGCAGAGACAGCGGCACTTGGCGGTATTTCGATGATGCAGATCGCGCCGGAACAAGGAGCGTTTATGACGCTGCTTACGCGCTTGATCGGCGCGCGTTCCGCTGTCGAAGTCGGCACGTTCACCGGTTACTCCGCGCTTTGTATCGCACGCGGCCTTGCCGATGGGGGACGACTCGTGTGCTGTGATGTCAGCGAGGAGTGGACCTCAGTGGGGCGTAGGCATTGGGAGCAAGCCGGAGTTGCCGACAGGATCGATCTGCGCATCGCATCGGCGATCGATACTCTGCGCGCGCTTCCGCAAGAGCAGTCGATCGACCTCGCATTCATTGATGCAGACAAGCCGAATTACCTGGCCTACTACGAAGAGATCATTGCTCGTCTCCGTCCGAACGGAGTGATTCTCGTAGATAACGTGTTGTGGGGCGGCAACATCGTCGATGCCGGTGCGGCAGATGAGAACACCATCGCTCTGAGGGCGTTCAACGATGCGGTAGCTGCCGATGATCGGGTGGAAGCGTCGATGATCCCGTTAGGGGACGGTCTGACGCTGTTGCGGAAGCGTTGATCGATAACGCTTAGAACTTTCCGGTGCGGCCGTATCGGTAGTAGCCCTGGAATGTTGTGTTGACTTCTTCAGGTATCGGCACAATCTCGCCGAGCATGCGGGCTCCCCAGATGATCTCTGCTGTGCGCTCGACGAGGTGCGCAACGTGCAGGACCTGATTGGGGTCTTTGCCAACTGCGAATAATCCGTGGTTCGCCATGAGTACTGCGCTGCGATCTCCGACATGACTCGCTACCTCATGAGCGAGTTCATCTGTGCCAGTCGTGCGGTATTCGGCGCATCGCACGTCGCCGCCGACGAACACTACGAACTCTTCGATGACCGCAGGGATTCCTTGGCGGCAGAGCGCAAACATCGTGGCGTGTTTCGCGTGGCAGTGCATTGTCGCGTTGATCTCTGGATGTAGGCGCAGCGCTTCTAGGTGAAGTGCCTTCTCTGTGGTCGGCGACCGGTGTCCCTCAATGACGTTCCCATCGAGATCGCACACAACGAGATCATCGAGGGTCATGTCTAGGTAGTCCAGGCTGCTCGGCGTAACCACTGCATTGCCGTCGGGGAGGCGAGCGGCGAGATTGCCAGCCGTTCCTTCTACGAGTCCGCTGCGCAACATTTCCTGCGCTGCCCACAGCACTTGTTCCTTGACCTCTTGTGCGGTGGCCGGTGCTTTACTCATGGAAGGACCTCCGGGTTCACGAGGTTGTCGGGGCAGCCGCCGTTGAAAAGACTGACAAGGCCGTCCGCTATCAACTTCGAGTGGCGAGTTTCGGTGTTGTAGGTGGCGCCACCAATATGCGGAGTGAGGACGACGTTGTCCATCGAACAGAGCGGGTGGTCGGCAGGCAAGCTTTCGCCGATGAAGTGATCGAGGCCCGCACCACCGATTTGGCCAGACTGCAACGCAATGACGAGAGCGTCGATGTCGTGTAGGTGTGCGCGCGCAGTGTTGAGGAATATGGCTCCCTCTCGCATCGCAGCGAATTGTTTGGCGGAGATCATTCCTTCGGTCTCTGATGTCACGGCTGCGTGCATCGAAATAACGTCGGACTCTTCGAGAAGAGCGTCGAGCGAATCGTGGGTTGCTTCGAGCGAGTACGGGTCGTAAGAGATGACGCGCATTCCAAGACCTTCGAGACGCCAACGCAACGCAGTACCGACAGCGCCAAGGCCGACGAGACCCGCTGTGCGACCTGCAATCTCCCACGCGCTGAAACGTTGGTAGGGGATCGTGTCGTCGCGATAGATATGTCCCGCCCGCACATCGCGGTCCGCAGCCACAATCCCGCGGGTTACTGCCAACAGCATTCCAACGGTGATTTCTGCAACTGCATCTGCGTTGCGGCCCGGTGCCCGTAGAACCGGAATGCCCTTGGCGGTAGCGGCGGTGATGTCGACATTTTTAGGGTCCCCGCGGCAACTCCCGATCGCAATGAGGGGGAGCTCGAGGACGGCACCCTTCACGCTGTCGGCTTCGACGATGAGGAGGGTGGCACCTTCTGCTTCGATGCGTTCAGCCAGCTGTTTGGAGTTATAGAGGCGCAAGGGTCGTTGGTCTACCCAGGGGTCCACGATCACCTCAGAACACAGACTCTGGAGGGTTTCTAAACCCTCTCCGCGGAAGGCGGCAGTCACTAGGGCTCGGGGTTTGGCGGTTTGAGGCGCCGGCTCGTTCATTGCGGGCATTCTCGCACGAACGTGACGCCTACGTCAGGTGCGAAGGAGCCAAAACTTTCCCGATTACTAGCTCTGAAGACACCGCCGCTGCCGATGGTGGTCAGCGTCGGGCTCGGTGGCTGGTACCGTCCGGCTCCGATGCAAACCCTTGTGACCGGCGGCGCCGGGTTCATTGGCTCCCACCTGGTCGATGCCCTTGTGGAGCGTGGCGACACCGTGCGGGTCTTGGACGATCTGTCTACGGGCTTGGCCAGCAATATCAATTCGGCCGCCGAACTCGTCGAAGGTTCCATCGCCGATGAGGACTGCGTTGCCCGAGCGGTGGAAGGTTGCGAAGTTGTTTTCCACGAGGGCGCACTAGGAGCCGTCGCGCGGTCGGTCGCCGATCCGCGCACTAGCGACCGAGTGAATGTGCACGGCACGCTCACCGTTCTAACGCTCGCCCGTGATGCAGGGGTGCGCAGGCTCGTATTCGCTTCGTCGAGCAGTGTGTACGGCGGAGCAGAGCAAGTGCCGACTCCTGAGACAGCGCCTACCCGACCGCGCTCTCCATACGCGGTGAGCAAACTTGCGGGGGAGTGGTACACGCGTGTGTTTGCCGAACTGTTCGAAATGGAGACCGTTGCGCTGCGCTACTTCAACGTGTTCGGCCCTCGACAAAGACCGGACTCGACGTATGCAGCTGTGATTCCATTATTCGCAGCCGCATTGATTGCCGGTGAACGCCCCACGGTGCACGGTGATGGCACCCAAAGCCGCGACTTCACTTACGTGTCCGACGTGGTGGCAGCCAATCTTCTAGCGGCGAGTGGCCCAGAAGAAACAAGCGGGCAGGTGTTCAATGTCGCTCCCGGCGAGGGCGCCTCTCTGCTCGACCTGCTCTCGTCGCTCGGCCGCATTATCGGTATTGCTCCTGACCCGGAGTTCGTAGATCCCCGCGCGGGTGACATACGCACGAGTTGTGCCGACGCAACGAAGATGCGCTCAGCATTCGGATGGGCGCCAGAGGTGGACTTCGAGACTGGGTTACAGCAATACATCAATTGGATTCGCAACCAGCACTGACCCCGGAGCGATTGTCGTGTAGCGCACCGTAGCGGTGCATTATTCGACAAACGGACGTGTGGGGTCGGCGCGGCGGCTTAGGTGATTAGTTGTTTGATGCGTTCGGCCGTTTCGGGTGGGCTCGACGTTGCATCGATTACCAGCTCGGGCGTTTCGGGCGCTTCGTATGGATCATCGATTCCCGTGAACCCTGTGATCTCGCCTGCGCGCGCTTTTTTATACAGGCCTTTCGGGTCACGTTCTTCGCACACCTCGATCGGCGCATCGATGAATACCTCGACAAACCGCAGACCCATCTCGGCGTGGCGCGCCCGTACGCGATCCCGGTCTGCGCTGTACGGCGAAATGAGCGGCACGATCGCCACCATTCCTGCATCCGCGAAGAGCAAGGCGACCTCACCGGCGCGGCGCACATTTTCGGTGCGGCTGGTCGCATCAAATCCGAGATCGCCGTTGATGCCATGCCGGAGGTTGTCGCCATCGAGCATGTAGGCCGGGATCTTCGCTGTAGTCAGCAAGTGTTCCAACTCAACGGCAATTGTGGACTTACCGGATCCCGATAGACCCGTCAGCCAGACGGTCATGCCCAAGTGACCCGTAGCGGCTAGGCGTTCTTCGCGCGTTACAGCCGAAGAGTGATACGTGACATTTGTGCTGCGCTGCGGCTTGTCCACGGGCAATATTCCGTACTTCAGTCGCCGGTTCCGAGGATCATTCCCGCGCCGACGGTTTCGTTCGTTCCCTCGTCGATCAGGATGAATGAGCCAGTTGTGCGGTTGCGGCGGTACTCGTCGACGAATAGTGGCGCCGTGACACGCAACGACACGCGCCCCATGTCGTTCATGCCGAGTGACCCCGTTGTTTCATCACGGTGGAGGCTGTTCACATCGAGTCGGTAATGGAGATTGCGTACGACAGCGCGCACGGAACGCGTCGTGTGCTTCAGCGCGTACTTGGCGTTCTCTTGGAGGGGTTTCTCGCTGAACCAACACAGCATCGCATCGAGTTCTTGCGTGACGGTCGGCGCATTCTGTGGGCGGCAGATCATGTCGCCACGCGAGATGTCGATGTCGTCTTCCAGGCGAATGGTGACGGAGTCTGGTGACATCGCTTCGTGGACCGTCCCTCCGTAAAGGTCGATGGCCGAGATCGTGGAGGTGAGACCGGACGGAAGCACGAGCACCTCGTCGCCTGGCCGGAAGATGCCGCCAGCGACCTGCCCCGCATATCCCCGGTAGTCATGGAACTTGTCGCTCATTGGCCTCACTACCCATTGCACGGGGAAGCGCGAGTCGATCAAATTGCGATCTGAGCCGATGTAAAGGTGCTCTAGGTGGTGAAGCAGTGTCGGACCGCCGTACCAACTGAGGTTTGGTGAGTGTTGCGTGACATTGTCGCCGTGCAATGCAGACACGGGAATGAACGCCAGGTCAGTGATGTCGAGTTTGCTTGCCCATTCGCTGAAGTCGGCGCAGGTGCGGTCGAAAACGGCTTCGTCGTAGTCGACGAGGTCCATCTTGTTCACGCACAACACCAGGTGGCGTACTTGCAGTAGTGATGCAATAACTGCATGGCGACGAGATTGTTCGACAACGCCGTTGCGCGCATCTACAAGAATCAGAGCGAGATCGGCGGTGGACGCACCGGTAACCATGTTGCGCGTGTACTGCACATGACCAGGGGTGTCGGCGATGATGAACTTGCGACTTGGAGTCGCGAAGTAGCGGTAAGCGACGTCGATCGTGATGCCTTGTTCGCGCTCCGCTCGAAGCCCGTCGGTGAGTAACGCGAGGTTGGTGTAGTCGAAGCCCTTCTCGCGTGAGGTGCGTTCTACGGCCTCTAACTGGTCTTCAAAAATCTGCTTGGAGTCAAGGAGCAGACGCCCAATGAGCGTGCTCTTGCCGTCGTCAACAGAACCGGCGGTAGCGAACCGAAGAAGTTCCACTAGAAGTAGCCCTCCTTCTTGCGATCTTCCATGGCTGCGTCGGCGAACTTGTCGTCTGCGCGCGTGGCGCCACGTTCGGTGATACGTGATGCGGCGACTTCGATGATGACATCTTCGGGATTGGTTGCAGGCGATTCGACCGCGCCGGTGCATGTGGCATCGCCCACCGTACGGAACCGAACGGTCATCTCGATTACTTCTTCGTTCTCCAAGACCGTTACGTATGGAGTGAGAGCAAGAAGCATGCCGTCGCGTAAGAACACTTCGCGGCGGTGTGCGTAATAGATAGAAGGCAACTCAATGGCTTCACGGGCGATGTATTGCCACACGTCCATCTCGGTCCAGTTGGAGATGGGGAACACACGAATGTGCTCGCCCTTTTTGTGGCGGCCGTTGTACAGGTTCCAAAGTTCCGGCCGCTGATTCTTCGGATCCCATTGTCCGAACTCATCTCGAAACGAATACACGCGTTCTTTTGCGCGCGCCTTGTCTTCGTCGCGGCGACCGCCTCCGAACACGGCATCGAATCCGTTGGACTCGATCGCGTCGAGAAGCGTGACGCTTTGCAGCCGGTTACGGATCGCCTTGGGACCCTTGTCCTCGGTGACGCGGCCAGCATCGATAGATTCTTGCACCGAAGCAACAACGATTTCGAGACCGAGTTCAGCCACACGCCTGTCCCGGAAGTCGAGCACCTCTTCGAAGTTGTGGCCTGTATCTACGTGCATCAACGGGAAAGGAATGCGGGCAGGCCAGAAAGCCTTCTCCGCAACCTTCAACATGACGGCCGAGTCTTTGCCACCGGAAAAGAGCAGCACCGGTCGTTCAAATTCGGCGGCCACTTCTCTCATTATGTGTATTGACTCAGCCTCGAGCTCGTCGAGGTGCGAGACAGCTACGTCGGTCATTCCGGCGTCCTTCGGCAGTGGAATAAGCAGGTCATCTTAGACCCGCTATCTGGGGAGATCGGCACTTTGCTGTTCATGAATTGGCGACGTGAATGATCAAATCGGCATGTTCTGGTCTGCAAATGAGGAGGTCGGGAAGCGCGCGTTCTGCTGCGTTGTAGACCAGCGGAGATCCATCAAGCCGACTCACATGCAGCCCTGCAGCCGCGGCAACCGCTACCGGTGCCGCAGAGTCCCACTGGTATTGACCGCCTGCGTGCGCATAGATGTCGACCTCTCCGCGCAAAATCGCCATTGTTTTTGCTCCGGCACTGCCCATGGGAACTAACTCGGCATCTAGTTCGACGCGCAAAGCCTCTGTGATTTCTGGAGGACGCGTACGGCTCACCACCAAGCGCACAGGACCTGCATCTCTCTCGGGGAGAACGGGAGCGGGGTGGGTGACGTACACCGTGTTCAGCGCAGGAAGCGCGACCGCGCCGACGGAAGCAACGCCGTTGATTGCAAGCGCAACGTGTACCGCCCAGTCGTCTCGACCGTCCTCGCCAAACTCGCGTGTTCCATCGAGCGGATCAATGATCCAAACGCGTTCGTAGTCGAGGCGGTCGAGGTTGTCGGCAGATTCTTCGGAAAGCACGGCATCGTCGGGGCGATCCGTTGCGAGCCTGTCGAGGATTACGACGTTCGCTTCGGCATCACCGGCTGTGCGGCGTTCCGCAGGGTCGGTGATCTCTGAACGCAGGCGCAACAACAACTTGCCTGCTTCTTGCGCGAGTTCAGCGGCAAACGCTGCATCCTCAGCGGGGCTGTATGGACTTGGCGACGCATTCATCGCCGCCTCCTTTGTTGGGAGTCTGGGTCTTCAGCGCGGCGCTCCACGGACTTGGGGAGTTTGCCCGCTGCAAGATCTGCAAGCGTCACATGTTCGAGCACATCACGCAGGCTCGAACGAACGGCTAGCCATACGTCGGCCAAGCGCGTAGCGGCACCACCGTATGAGAG
>SHUZ01000006.1 GCA_009694415.1 Acidimicrobiia bacterium | reverse complement strand
TGGGGTTATTATCGGTACCGCCGACGATTCGCACCGCTTCCAACATCCGAAGCACGCCGAGGCCCGTTATCTCCGCGGTTAATTCGGCTTGTTTGAACGACAGTTGCACGAAACTAATTGCACCGAGGTTGTAGACCTCGTCGGGTTGGACTTGCTCAATCGCGGCGATGAGCGAAGGCAGGTCGCGCAGGTCGCCCTCAACGAGTTCGAGGCCCGGGTTCTCTTCCATGACCATGCGAGCCTTCGGGTTCGCTTGACCGTGGATGAGGCCGAACACCTGGTAGCCCTTACTTGCAAGGAGTTCGCTCAGATACCGTCCGTCTTGTCCTGTGATACCGGTGACTAGCGCGCGCTTCATTCAGCAACCTCTCGACTTGATTGCCGATCGCCTAGTTGAGACAGTCGGCGCGGCGATGACGTTAGCCCTGTGCCCATGGTCCGCTTGGGTCTAGCAGCGCCAAGAACTCGGCGCACCTGGCTTCTTCGTCGGCTTCACCGATAGCACCTGCAGCTTTTCGCAACGCGGCAACCGAACTAAGCATCCCGCGATTCGTCGGCTCTGCCCATCGAACAAATCCGCTTCCACGCCAGCCGGCCTGGCGTAGTTGGTCGAGCCCACGGTGGTAACCGGTGCGTGCATATGCGTACGCCTCAACCTGATCTTCGGCGATATCCGCGAGATCGGCCCAGCACGCGCAACTGCGCGGATAGTTGACGATGATCTGCGCTATAGCAGCACGCCGCGCCACGAGATCACCGAGTTGTCGAGCCGCGTCGAGGTCCACTTGCGCGGGGTCCGGCGGCATGACCGTCTCGGGCGGTCCCTTGCGGTGGAGGTGCATAGGTTGGTCGGCCACGATCCCGACGTTAGGCGTTGGTGGAGTCAACGGCAGGGTCGTAATCCGACTCTCGATCAATCGGGTGCCTTGGAGGGGCCGTGTGGTTGGCCGGTACGCTCTGCACTCGTGAGCAAGGATCCAGATGGCAAAACCGAAAAGGGTTCGCATCATTCCGTCGCGGCCACACGTCTTGTGTTGGTTCGACACGCTGTAACCCCGCAGACCGGTCCCGTTCTATCGGGGCGCTCTCCTGGGATTGATCTTTCGGAGGACGGTATTGCGCAGGCCGTGGTTGTTGGCGCGCGGCTCGCGAATGCGCAGATCGCTGCCGTGTACTCCAGTCCCATCGAACGGACTTTGCAGACAGCGGGTCACATTGCTGGTCACCACGGACTCGAAGTGCGCGTGCTCGACGGAGTACTTGAGGCCGACTATGGCAAGTGGACAGGGAAGAAAATCGTCGATCTCGTCAAGTCAGATGTTTGGAAAACGGTGCAGGTTGCGCCATCACGGGCGCGGTTCCCCGGCGGTGAAACATTGGCGGGCATGCAGGCGCGGATGGTCGCGGCGTTGGAAGATGTTGTGTCGCAACACGCGGGGGAGACGATCGTTGTTGTTTCGCATGCTGATCCGATCAAGGCCGCCGTCGCGCATTTCACGGGAACTCACCTAGACCTTTTCCAGCGGATCATGATCTCGCCAGCATCGGTGACCGTGTTCGAACTTGGTAAATTCGGCGCGGTACTCGTGACGTGCAATTCGATTAGTGATCTCGCGGAGATTCTGCCAGCGAAAACAGCGAAGGCCGAGTGATGGGCAATCCAATCCATTTTGACAGTGTTGATGCCCTAGGAGCTGGCGCGCTTGGTGATCCGGGGAGTCGTGTTTTTTACATACAGGCTCAGCAACTTGGTGAGCGGCTCACGGTTGTAGTCGAGAAGCAACAAGTGGCCATGCTGGCTGAACAAGTCGTCGATTTTCTAGACCAAATCGCGGAGGATTATCCAGAGGAGACGATGGGCGATTTCGGTATTCGTCCGGACGGCGGTATCGCCGAGCCCGCGGTCCCGTTATTTCGGGCGCGCATGATCGGACTTGGATTCGAGCCCGATCGCGGCATGGTGCTTATTGAATTGCGCGAGCGTGGCGATGATGAAGACGAAGATGACAGCGACTCAACCGAAGAAGGTTTCGTAGCGCGTATTTTCGCCAGTCGGGAGCAAGTGCGAGCGATGGCAGCTTGTGGTGTTGAGGCGGTTGCAGGTGGTCGCCCACCATGTCCACTCTGCACATTCCCGATGGATCTCGAGGGTCACATCTGTCCCCGGTGGAACTAAGTCCTGAGATAACCGAGCGCGTCTTGCGCGATGGCGAGTTGGAACTACTTGGACGCATGGCGTGGTCATCTAACGCGACATTTCTCGTGACGGCCTCTCTAGACGGTATTGATGTATCGGCTGTCTACAAGCCTCGCCGGGGCGAGCGCCCGCTCTGGGATTTTGCTGACGGAACTTTGTGCGAACGCGAAGTGGCGACGTACGAGTTGTCTGAAATACTCGGATGGGGATTGATTCCGACAACCGTGTTGCGCGACGGACCGTACGGCGTAGGGATGGTCCAGCGCTTCGTCGATCATGATCCCGAGGATCATTACTTCACTCTGTTGGAAACCCACGCAGATGTGATGAGGCAATTCGCCGTATTCGATGTGTTGGCTAACAACGCGGATCGAAAAGGTGGACATTGCTTGTTAGAGCGTGGGACAGACGATATTTGGGGTATCGATCATGGGCTCACGTTTCATGAAGAGTCGAAGTTGCGAACTGTCATCTGGGATTTCGCCGGAGAAGAAATTGCAGATGCAATGTGCGCAGATTTCGAAGCGCTGGTCGCCGATTTGGATGGGCCGCGCTGCGAAGAATTGAGTGGGTTGCTCGCGCCGAATGAGATTGAAGCGCTGCGTGCGCGATCCGTTGGACTAATGCGGATGAAGTCGTTACCGATACCAAACGAGGGATACAAGTCCGTCCCCTGGCCACTCATCTAACCCCCGCCCTATTTCAGCACCGAAACCGAGCACCCCGGTGCTCAATACGCGTGTTGAAACAGAGGTCGCGCGCCGATCCGGTTATGTAGTCAGGAGTCGCGGCGCGTCGACGGCGAACTCGGGCCAACGCTTGCGTGACTTCGCAGCCAACTTGTGCATCAGTGCGATTGCTCCCGGGTCATCGTCTCCGGGGCGCACCTCTATCCATCCGGCATCTTGTAGCCCCGCCATGATTTCTCTGCCGATCTCCGTGCGCACGATCGTGAGAGTCCAGTCGTTGAATGCGCCGATGCCGCCCGTCGATATGTCGGCATGCTCTGCCGCAAAGTCAGGACAGAGCTTGCAGCCCTCGCGTGTCCACGCGTGACATTCCTTTAGCGGCACCTCGTGGTAGTCACCGTTGTGCATCCAAATCTGGAACACACCTTTGATATTCATTTTGCGCATGTCAGCGCGCTTCAGTCCGTACTTGGCTTCGAACAACTCTTCGAAGATCGCGTCGTCGAAGGTCTTCGAACACAAAAGGCCGATTGACAGCGCAAGGCGACGAGCGACTTTCCCGGCCTTGCGTTGTTTCATAACTGGCGGGATAGATGACTGACAACTCATACCGACCAGCGCTATGCGTTCCGCGCCGCTCTCGATTGCTTCGGTGTAGGCGAGCGTGTTGGCCGAGTAGGTATACCGACTACCTGCCGAGGCGATGATGTCTTCCTTGTTGCGCGCAACGCCCGGTATCGCTTTCCAGGTGGATCCGTCACCTTCGAGGTAACTCACGAGAGCGGCATCGATGATGTCGTTCTCGAGACAGTAGAGAAGGATCGCTGAAACAAGTCCACCGTCTTGGCCGACTTCGTGCAGCACGGGATCGGTCGCGCGTGCGAGCACGACGTCTTTGTATATTCCCGACACTTCCTCTGCTTGGCGAGCGCGTCCGAACAGGAAGCCGTCGATCTCTGGTTCCCAAGCGCGAAAGCGTGGACACGCGCGCGTGCAACTTGTGCATGACTTGTCACCGTGCGAGCAATCGCCGGGCCCACCGAAGTCTTCAGTCTGGAGTGGCTTGTAAACGCCGTTCAAGTCGTCGTACCCGAGAACATCGTGAGGGCAAGCGATGACGCATCCAGCACAGCCTGTGCAGAGGCCGCTGGTAACAACCTCGTCGTAGAGGTGTTTCCAGGAAAGTTTCTCGGGAGGCATCTTGCGAGTCTGCCACGACCCGCAAGGGCAATCTCGGAACGTTCGAGGCCCTATAAGGGCCCGAAACGTGCCGAGATCGCCCTGGAGATGCGAATATCAGACCCTGAGTAGCCGTTCTACTGCTCGGATTGCTTCGCCGATCTTGTCTTCGCCCTCGCCGCGAGCTTCTGCCTCACGCACGCAATGGCGAAGGTGTTCATCCAACAATCCGAGTCCTACCCCCTGCAATGCCTTGGAGACCGAAGCGATCTGAGTGAGGACATCTATGCAGTACTTGTCTTCCTCGATCATGCGTGAGAGACCTCGTACCTGGCCTTCGATTCGGGACAGTCGGCGCTGGTAGTCGTCCTTGTGCATCGTGTAGCCGCGCACTGAAACCTCCTGGTGGGCCGTCGGTCGCCCAGTTGACTAAATATAGGGTACAGGGGTATCCTATATCGCCGACGAGCGAGGAGGCAAGACATGTCACCGAATCAGCAACCCACAGCCGGACTGCACCACCAAGTGACACGCGTTGACTTGCCGATTGAGGGAATGACCTGCGCGGCGTGCGCGGCTCGAATCGAGCGTGGCCTTGTGCAACTCGATGGTGTTAGAGAGTGCAACGTCAATTTCGCGACATCTATCGCGACGGTTAGTTACGACACTGCGACGACTACTCCAGACTCGATGCGCGAAGTTGTTACGCAGCTTGGGTACCAAAGTCCGGAACCGATCGACGGCCAAGTCCAAGCCGAGAGCCATGTGCACAACGACACGAGCGCGACCGACGTGCTGCGTCGCTTCAAATTCGCCGCAGTTCTAACCGTTCCGTTGTTGTTGATTTCAATGGTTCCGCGGTTCATGTTTACCGGTTGGCAGTGGGTGGCGTTCGCACTTGCAACCCCCGTTATTTTCTGGGCGGGATGGCCGTACCACCGCGCAGCGCTTGTGAATCTTCGGCACCGGGCGGTCACGATGGACACTCTTGTTTCGCTAGGCACAACAGCGGCTTGGGTGTGGTCTGTAGTCGCTCTCGTATTTTTCGATGCAGCCGACTCTGGGATGAATTCGATGGAAGGGATGAGCGGTGCCGAGACCGACGTCTACTTCGAAGTAGGTGCAGTCGTGATGACGTTGCTGCTTCTCGGCAAATATTTTGAGCTGCGAGCGCGCGGCAGGTCGAGCGAGGCACTACGAGCGCTACTTGACATGGCGCCGAAAATCGCGCGCCTCGAAAATGGTGATGAGATTCCGGTATCGAGTCTTGCAGTTGGTGATCGGTTCCTTGTGCGTCCCGGCGAGAAGGTCGCGACTGATGGTCGGGTCGTCGAGGGTGCGAGTTCGCTCGACTTGTCGATGCTGACCGGCGAGTCGGTACCGGTAGACGTTCTCGTTGGCCAAGAAGTTTTTGGAGCTTCGCTGAATACCACAGGAAGACTTGTAGTTGAAGCAACGCGGCTGGGATCCGAAAGCGCGCTTGCGCAGATTGCGCGGCTGGTCGCGGAGGCACAGGGTTCGAAGGCTCCCGTGCAACGGCTTGCCGATCGGGTGTCTGCGGTGTTCGTTCCGATCGTGTTGGTGATCGCCGCCGTTACTCTCGCTGGTTGGATGGCGACCGGACACCCCGCCACAGAAGCGTTCACTGCAGCCGTCGCTGTACTCATTGTCGCTTGCCCATGCGCGCTCGGTCTTGCGACACCGACGGCCATCATGGTTGGCACGGGTCGGGGCGCACAGTTGGGAATCGTCATCAAAGGTGGCGAAGTGCTCGAGGCTACCAAGCGCATCGATACAGCTGTGCTCGATAAGACCGGAACGATCACGGAAGGACGCATGGAACTAGTCGACTTCGTGGTAGCCAACGGTGAGGACGAGGCAAGGGTTATGACGCTCGCTGCAACCGTCGAGGACGCGTCTGAACATCCCATTGCGCGCGCCATCGCTAACGGCGCGCGCAGTAATGGACTTCAGCTAGGAACAGCGACGCAGTTCGAGAACACACCGGGCCGCGGCGCTAGCGCTGTGGTCGATGGTGTTCATGTGTTGGTTGGGCGGAGTGCGTGGATCGGAGAAACGACATCCGAATTGCTCGAAGCGGAGACCGCTGCATCCGAACTCGGACGTACAACGGTATTCGTTGGATGGGACGGCAAGACGCGCGCAGCTTTTGTAGTTGCAGATACGGTCAAGCCGACATCGGTTGCAGCGATCTCGGCACTTCATCAACTGGGTATTCGGACGGTGATGATCACGGGAGATCGAAAGGCGACAGCGGAGGCAATCGCGCGAGCGGTTGGAGTCGATGAGGTAATCGCCGACGCTATGCCCGAAGAAAAGGTTGCTGCCGTGCGGCTATTACAGGCCGACGGTCACGAGGTAGCGGTCGTAGGAGATGGTGTGAACGATGCACCGGCACTAGCGCAAGCAGATCTCGGCATATCGATCGGAACCGGTACCGACGTCGCGATCGAGGCGAGCGACGTGACGCTGGTGAGCGGCAACCTTCAAGGAGCAGCCGATGCAATCGCACTGTCGCGTCGCACACTCGCCACAATCAAGGGAAACCTCTTTTGGGCGTTCGCATACAACGTGGCAGCGATTCCGCTTGCGGCTTTCGGATTGCTGAACCCGATGATCGCGGCAGCAGCCATGGGTTTCTCAAGTGTGTTCGTGGTGAGCAATTCGTTACGGCTACGTCGCTTTCAAGGCGCCCGCTCTACTTAGCTGCGATCCAGGCTGCGAGAAGCGCCGCTTGCGCTACGGCGTTCTCTTCGAGACCCCCCAATATCGAGCGTTCCACGCGTCCACCTACGAGCAGTATTTTTACCTTCAAACTCCCGCTGATCGTTCGAATCGTTTGTCCGCCATCAGCCGTCATCTCCGCGTCGAACCGCGCGCTCAAAAGGTCTTGGTAGTGATCGGGCAGGATCTTGCATGTTGTGCGGTGCGATGCCAGGTCGCACGTTGAGTCCTCCACCCAAGTGAGAAGTTTGGGATCGACGACCTTTGTAACGGCGCCGGAGAGATCCGCTTCAAAGAGGTAGCGCACCTGCTGACGCACTACATCGCCGTCGCGCTCCTGGTTGATTACTTCGGCAGATCCGAGTTTGGGGAGTTCTGTCATGCGGACGAGGAAGGCCGGATCAACCAAGGCTGCTTCGACGGCATCCAAGTCGCCGTCGATCTTTTGCACAATTTGAAAGTCCACAAGTTCTCCTGGTCGGTCCGGTTTGTATGGAGTCTCGCGTAATATGGGCTCTTCATGAAGATCACCGAGATACTCGCTCGCGGCCCGAGTTACAGCTTCGAGTTCTTTCCGCCGCGTACGCCTGCAGCCGAGGCGGCGATGACCGCGGCGCTTGCAGAGTTGGAACCGCTGCAGCCGTCGTACGTCTCTGTCACATACGGGGCTGGTGGGTCTACGCGAGAGAAGACCCATTCGATCGTCACCGGAATCTTGCGAGATACGTCGATTACGCCAATGGCCCATCTGACATGCGTTGGGCATTCACGCCAAGAACTGCACGACATTGTTGTTCGCTACCGCGATGCCGGCATCGAGAACATCCTTGCCCTAGGCGGCGATGCGCCGAAAGATCTTGATCTTCCACCGAGCGAATTGGAATACGCGATCGAATTGGTGCGTCTGATACGTGAGGTTGGCGACTTTGCTATCGGTGTGGCAGCACATCCCGAACCCCACCCGCGTTCGCAGAGCATCGAAGCGGACCGCGCTCACACGGCAGAGAAACTTTCCGAAGCGGACTTCGCGATCACACAGTTTTTCTTCGATGCCGCGCACTACTTCGATCTCGTAGAAAGCTTGCACGCTACTGGTGTGAACCGACCGGTAATTGCTGGGATCATGCCCGCAACGGCGATCGGCAGCATCAAACGGATGTCCGAGTTGCAAGGTTCGGAGTTCCCTGCATGGTTGGCGAAGAAGTTGTATGCAGTCGAAGAGGATCCGGAAGCGGTGTTCGCTGTCGGTGTCGAAGAAGCGACGCGGTTGTGTCAGGAGTTAATCGATGGCGGCGTTCCGGGCCTGCATTTCTACACAATGAACAGGTCCAGAGCGACGCGGATGATCTATGAAAACCTCGACCTAGCCTCGACCTAACCCCAATCCTGTTTCAGCGCTGAAATGGGGCACCAGGGTGCGCATTTCGCGTGTCGAAACGCGTGTCGCCTCGGTCGGAATATGTGCCGCGCGCGCCGAACCGCCCCAGGGGCGGCCGACGGTGAGCGGAGGGGGTGGGATTTGAACCCACGGTGACTTGCGCCACAATGGTTTTCGAGACCATCCGATTCGGCCGCTCTCGCACCCCTCCTCGGTGAAGCAACCCACTGAGTCGCTCCCGCGTACCGATCGGTACTCCGTCGAGTCTACCGGTCGAGTCTCATGCTCTACGGGCTACAAAAAACTCGCGGAGGAGAGCAGCAGAGTCCTCCGAGCGCACTCCGTGGATAACCTTGCACTCATGGTTGAGGCGCGGATCAACCGCGAGGTTGTACAAACTTCCCGCTGCTCCTGCTTTCGGATCAGTTGCTCCAAAAACAATCGTGTCGATGCGCGCGTTGAGTGCAGCACCTATACACATCGGGCAAGGCTCGAGCGTTACGACCAACGCGCAACCGTCGAGGCGCCAGTTCCCTAACGCAGTCGCAGCGTCTCGCAGCGCGAGCACCTCGGCGTGTGCAGTCGGGTCATTCGTTAGTTCGCGTTCGTTGTGACGCCGCGCCAGAACTTCGCCAGAGTCGACACGCGCCACGACGGCTCCTACAGGTACGTCGCCATGCTTGGCGGCCAAGCGAGCTTCGTCGAGAGCGATGCCCATTAGGTGATCAAGTCCCTCCACGCCGGGCAGCGTAGAGGGACCTAACCACTTACTTACTGACCGAGTCCTTGCCGCATCCCCAGTACTCGATGGTTCCAAGTGTCGCGGAGGCCTTCGGTGGCACCCAGGTTCCGTTCATATGCCATTCGAATCCCGCTTCGGCAACGCAGACACCCCAGTACCCGAACTCCCCGGATGCACGGTCGCCAGCCGAGTTGAGGACCGTTGCACCTGTGACGCCGGTGTATGTCTCTGCTGCCGTGGCGAATGCGCTCCAAAGCTTGGGCCCGATCGCCGTGGTGCCAGCAGATTGCTGTGCCTCGATGATCAGCATCAGGGCGTCGTACGCGCCCAGCGGTAGGGGATCATCAATTTTGTCGTACGGGTTCAATGCTGCGTTAAGGGCGTCGGAGGGAGGCTTCTTATCGCGGCCGAGCGTCGGAAGCGGGCTGTCATATCCGGCAGCTTGCTCGACAAGGAAAGCGTCTGTCGAGGCATTCGCGATGAGCGCAGCACTCTGTGCAGACCCGTCGCCACCAAACCACGGAATGCCATCAAACGCCTTCAGTTTGGCCGCCTCTGTAGCAATCGAGGCGACTTCATCGAATCCTGCGAGGTAGAGCACTACGCGGGTCTCACCGCCAGCGGCCTTCGCCTCTGCACGGGCGCCATCGATGGTCGCGCCGATCAACGCTGCGATCGGTCCGAAGTTTGTTGCGTCTGGGGCATAAGAAGGACCTGGTATCACGATGCCACCGTTCGCGGTGACATCGCCCGTAACCGTCTTTGCGAGTCCGTTGTTTCCGGCATCATCGCGATGTGCCACGACCGCGTAGGTCTTGACACCGCTCGTGATGAGGTCCGCGGCTGCCTTGCCCTCTACAACGTCGGTAGGCAACATGCGGAAGAGCGCGTCGTTGTCGAATGCGAGCGACGACGCCGTACTTCCTTGGCTCACAATGATCGCACCGGCCTCCTGTGCCGCCGGAAGGATTTCGCGCGCCTCCGAACTCGATTGCGGTCCTACGAATGCGTGGATACCTTTGCCAAACAGGCTCTGCATCTCAGAGAGCGCCGTCGCAGGGACGCTGCCGGTATCGACAACGGTTAGTTCCACGGTTACTCCGTCGGCCTTAGCGTCTATGACGCCTGCTTCGAGAGCGGCTTTACTTGCGATACCGAGGGTCTTGCCGGGGCCGGTCAAGTCGAGAAGTGCACCGACCTTGATTGGTTTATCCGAGGACTCGCCGTCGGAGTCGCTGTTAGAACAGCCAGCTAGGCCGAGCGTGGCGATAACAACTGCGGTGATGATCAATTTGCGCATAGGTTTCCTCTGGTTGTGTTTGGTTAGTGTCGGGGACCTTGGGTCACCGCATAGTTAGGTCGTCAGTTGTTGATAAGGCGAAGCGAGAACGTGCTTTCCACGTTCGCACCAATGGCCGCTGTGCGCGAGCCGATGAAGGTTCCCGTGCCGCCTGTAACCGCGGCGTACTTTCCGGTGCCACCGATCACGCCCATAGTTGTGGTGAAGTTGGCGCCACCTTCTGCGGTCGCTTGGGATATTCCAGCGAAGGTGGTTGCAAGTGTTGAGCCGTCGGCGAACATGAAGGTGACGAAGCCGAATGTGGGACCGCTACCGTTCGTGTAGTTGACGTTCCCCAACATTTCGACAATAACTGCTTGGCCGTCAACGGTCGATGGTCCAACCAAGCGGTTCTGGCCGTAAGTGTGCTCGCCTTCCGGTCCAACGGAGTATGTGGTCTTGCCGGTAGACGCAATCACTGACTTGATCGTGATTGGAGTGCCGGGCGCGCCCTTACCAACGGGGGTCGCTGAAGGAGCTCCATTGGCTAGCAATGAGGTCAAGATGATGATCACGGGGCGCTTGGTCTTATTCTCAGAAAAGTGCGCGAGACCAGCGTTTTCCACGATCGTGTCGCCTCTTCGCAACACAATCGTCTTGGGTCCAGCTATCTGAATCGCGTTCGTCGTGCCAGCCCTCGTTAGCAGGGCTGTCCCACTGGCCAGCGTATAGCTCAGCCTGCCGGACATCACGCGGGCTACTTGAGTTCCCTCGTGGTAGTGCTCCGACAACGTCACGCCCCCCGGAATGGTCACGCGGGCTAATGCGAGGCTCTGCCCTGGCGCATTGGCAGGCTGGGACGCGCCGAGCGTTACGCGCGTTGCTTCCTTCGTTGCGGCTCCACCGGCTATTCCCGTTACCCCGAGGCCCGCGATTACACCTACAACAACCGCCGTGCGTGCCTTATTCGTCAACCTAGACATTGTCGTCTCCCGGATCATCTGCAATAGAACGAGGGCACTCTAGGCGCTCCGTATGACATTTGCATAGACCGGGATTAGTCGGAGCGCCGCAGATTGGCGGAGGGAGTGGGATTCGAACCCACGGTGAGTTTCCCCACACACGCTTTCCAAGCGTGCCGATTCGGCCGCTCTCGCATCCCTCCAAGCAGAGACGCGTTTTGCGAGTCGCTGCAAGGAGTGGATCGTAGTTGGGCCACCATCGGATTCTGTGTGCCGTGCAGCCGCTGCTACCGTTCGCACGCGGACCGTGCTAAGTGGGGAGTTCGTGGTGCCCTGTACCCCAAATCCACGTATGGGGGGCTGAATCCCTGTCTAAGGCCCGAGCCGTCATAGGAAAGGCGACTCGCGTTTGACGTCGAGGGCCGGGTCCTACGCAATGGGATCTCGTGAATCGAGTCAGGTCCGGAAGGAAGCAGCTCTCAGCGGGCAATCTTGTGTGCCGTAGGGTTGCCTGGTCTGAGCCGAATGCGAACGGCGCGTCCTAGGGCGTCGGGTCGAAGGCGGGTGCACGGTCCGCATTTAGTTACGAAGTCGACGTCCGTACACGGCGGTAAGGTCCAACCTGTGACATACCAGTCCCTATATCGAAAGTACCGCCCGCAACGCTTTGCCGAACTCATCGGCCAAGACCACGTCACGACTTCGTTACGCAACGCAGTGAGCGAGGGACGCGTCGGGCATGCATATTTGTTATCGGGACCCCGTGGTACCGGCAAGACCACGACAGCGCGCATTCTCGCTAAAGCCGTCAACTGCCTCGACCTCGGTGACGACGGAGAACCGTGTTGTGTGTGTGAAAACTGTGAGTCCATTACGCGCGGCACTTTCAGTGATCTGATCGAACTCGACGCCGCTTCTAACCGCGGTGTCGATGATGCTCGAGACCTTGTCGCGCGCATCAATCTCGGGCTCGGTGCGACTTCGAAACGCAAGGTGTATCTGCTCGACGAAGTTCACATGCTCACCAAAGAAGCATCGAACACGTTGCTCAAGACTCTTGAAGAACCACCCGCGCATGTCGTGTTCATATTGGCAACCACTGAAACCGACAAAGTGCTGCCGACAGTCAGATCACGCACTCAGCACTTCGATTTCTCGTTGCTCTCTTCAGAGGACCTAGTAACGACTCTTCAGAATGTGCTTACGAACGAAGGCGTCGAAGCTGCACCCGAAGCATTGGCGATAATTGCGCGCGCCGGTAAGGGCTCTGCGCGCGATGCATTGTCCGTGCTGGATCGTGTTCTTGCCCAATCAGATGGTTCGCTAACTGTCGAACATGTAGAGCGATCGCTCGGCGGCGCACCATTAGAGGCGCGGCTCGCAGTGCTCGATGCGATAGGTGCCGAAGATCCTGCTGGGGCGCTAGCCGGCGCGGCAGCGTTGCTAGACGCTGGCCATGAACCGCGCCGGGTCGCCGAAGATCTACTCCGTACCTTGCGCGACGCGTTCGTTCTGACTGCAGGCCGCGGGCGCGTCGTAGTCGATGCACCAGACGATGAACTTGTACGCGTGCGCGCGGCTGGTGAGACGCTTGGCAATGCAGCGCTTGTCCGCTCGCTCGAGACACTTGGTCAAGCCGTCAATGACATGCGTTCCCGCGAAGCGATTGATCCGCGTCTCACGTTAGAAATTGCGTTGGTCCGCCTTGCGCGCCGCGATACGGGTGGGCCGTTGCAGGCACTTGCAGATCGCGTCGATCGCTTAGAGGCGAGGGGAGTTGTCTCGGCAGAGGCGGCGCCTACGCCTGCTCCCGCAGCCTCCGCGCCATTACCAAGTGAAGTGACCGGCAAGAAGCGAGCGCTTGGCGCGTTCCGCAAGGGGAACGACGCCGACGTTGTGCCGCCGCCAGCACCAATCACAGAAGCGCCGCCCACCCCAGCACCTGTAGCGAACGAGGCCGTAGCGAACGAGGCCGTAGCGAACGAGGCCGTAGCGAACGAGCCTGCCGAGGTTGCTCCAACATTCTCGCTCGACGATGCTGTAGCCGCGTGGGAGCGGGTACTCGAAGCACTTCCACGAGGTTTGAGGACCGCAGTTCAAGACGCGCATCCATTACGCGTAGATGGAAACGTTGTTGTATTCGGTGTCGAGAAGTCGCGCATGGACTCCGTGAGGCCGCGATTCCACAAAGAAGCCGACACGATTCGAAAAGCGTTCATTGTCGAGTTGGGTTCTCCCCCGAAATTCTCATTCGCGATTCATGAATGGGCTGTCGACGAGGGCCCTCGCGCTCGTCGTGAAGCGCACGCGGCGGCTGCCGAATTGAAGGAGAGTGCGGACTCCGATGAACCCCACATCGATCTTGTTGATCCCGATGAACTCCAAGACTCTCCACCCGAAGGCATGCCCGCACTAGATTCCATTTCCCGCCTCGAGACCGCATTTGGCGCGACCGTGGTCACCGAACAGCCCCGCTAGCCCGGGCACGACACCACCGAGGGAGCACATCGTGTCGAAGCAGAAGCCGCAAGTAAATCCGATGATGCGCCAAGTGCAGAAGATGCAAGAAGACATGGTCGCTGCCCAGGAGGCACTCGCATCGGAGACTGTCGAAGCGAGTGCCGGTGGCGGATTGGTCACGGCGGTCGTGACGGGTTCTGGCGAGTTGCGCTCTGTATCGATTGCGCCCGAGGTTGTTGACCCTGAAGATGTCGAGATGCTTGAGGACCTCGTTCTCGCTGCCGTGACTGAAGCGATGCGGATGAGTCAAGAGTTGCAATCGCAACGGATGGGTGGCGTAACCGGAGGCCTAGATCTCTCTGCCTTCGGGCTTGGCTAACGGGTTCCAGTGGCATCGCTCTACGAGGGACCCGTTCAACGGGTCATCGACGAACTAGGGCGGTTGCCAGGAATTGGTCCGAAGTCCGCTCAGCGCATTGCGTACCACTTGCTCAAGATTCCAGCAGAAGACGCGAACCGTCTTGCCGCAGCGATTGTCGAAGTCAAGGAGCGAATTTCTTGGTGCAATGTGTGTTTCAACATCGCGGAGGGCGACTTGTGTTCGTTCTGTCGTGATGGACGAAGGGACTTGACGGTCCTGTGTGTTGTGGAAGAACCGCGCGACATCGTCGCGGTTGAGCGGACACACGAGTTTGTTGGCAGGTATCACGTGCTGCAGGGAACGATCTCGCCGATCGAGGGAGTCGGTCCAGATCAACTGCGGGTTCGCGAGTTGTTGGATCGCGTACGCGCGGAGGGCGTGACTGAAGTGATTTTGGCTACTAACCCCAACACCGATGGCGAAGTCACGGCGATGTACTTGGCTCGGGCGGTCAAAGAAGTTGCGCCCGACGTGCGTGTTACGCGGATAGCGAGTGGACTGCCAGTGGGCGGCGACTTGGAATACGCAGACGAAGTGACGCTAGGAAGAGCCCTAGAAGGCCGTCGAGAGGTAACGACGTAGTTGCACAACCCCAACGCTCCATTACATCGCTGAATCTGAGCACCCTGGTGCTCAAAACGCGTGTTGAAACGGGGATTGGCTTAGTCTGGCGCCATGATTGTGACGTCAGCGCGCGTGCGTCGACCGGTAGCTGGTCCGGTACTCGCAGGCGCGCTGCTTGTAGTCGGGTGTGCTGTCGTGGGAATCGTTGATCCGACAGGGGGGCCGCCAGTTTGCCCGTTCCGCGCGGTTACGGGTCTCGATTGTCCTGGCTGCGGCGGTACCCGAGCGGCACACCACCTCTTTCGGGGCAACGTTGGCGCGGCTGTCGATTTCAATATCCTCGCGGTCCTGGCCATCCCTTTCATTTTCTGGGCGATGTTCGTTTGGCTGACGAAGGCGTTGGGCGGTCCGACATGGCGCAGTATCGATCTCCCAAACTTCTGGATTGCACCAGCTGTGCTTCTGTTGATTGCGTTCTGGGTTGTACGCAACCTCAACGGCACTCCTTTCTCGTGGCTCGGCACTACCACCTGACCGCACCCGAGTGAAGTGGGTCGCGAAACAACAAGGCCCGGGCATAGTGCCCGGGCCTTGTGCACTGATTTCTGGGGCTGGTATTTAGAAGAGCGGATCCTTCTCGAGTTCGTATTCGGCGTCTCCGAATCCAAGGATCGGGAAGAAGACAAAACCTAACAGAAACAAACCGACCGTGAACCCGACTCGCTTGCCGAACGCTTTGGACAACTCGTTGAGAACGATGATCCATACGACGAACCCGACGCAAGGAATGAAAAACAGAATGATCCACCAGAGTGGGCGCTTCACGATCTTCAACAGGACCACAGAATTCAGGATCGGAATGATCGCAGTCCAGCCTCTTTGGCCGGTCTTGGCGAATGTTTTCCATAATCCCGCCAAAATGAAGACAAGTATTGCGATGTAGAAGATGTAGACGACCGCTAGGAATCCTTCACTGCTTCCTGGTGCTGCAAGTTCCATAGTTATTTCTCCTTTTCTTTTGGTCGCTTAATTATTGAGCAATCGGGGCGACTGACTCACAGTTGAGCGCTAGGTATGCATATTGAACGTTTTCCAGGTATAACTAAGCGCAGCGCCAACGTTGAACTCTGCGTTTCCTCTCGGGGTTGGTTCTCCGGGGGGCGAGACTTGGGACATGGCGGTCTCCAATCAAGGGTGCTTACGTCAATAGACGCTACAGACAGGCAGCGCCTCCTCCGTGGACCCCGCCCTATTTCGGTGCCGAAAGGGGACACCCTGGTGCTCAAAACGCGTGTTGAAACAAAACCTTCGGTGCTAGAGCGTGCGAATGAGTGCCGCGTCCCCTTGGCCACCGCCGCCACACAAAGCTGCAGCTCCCAGCCCGCCACCGCGGCGACGAAGTTCGTTGATCAGTGTCAAAACGATCCGGGCTCCCGACATTCCGACGGGGTGACCGAGTGCGATCGCGCCACCGTTCACGTTGACGACGTCATCGGAGATCCCTAGGTCACGCATGCTTGCGACACCAACGGCGGCGAAGGCTTCGTTGAGTTCGAACAAGTCGACCTTCGCCAACGGCAGATTCGCCTGCTCGAGTGCGCGCTTGATGGAACGCGACGGCTGATGCAGCAGAGACGGGTCAGGTCCGGCGACCATGCCAAAGCCAACCAACTCGGCGATCGGCGTCAAACCGAGTTCGTCTGCTTTCTCGGCGCTGGTGACTATCAGCGCGGCGGCGCCATCGGATATTTGCGAAGCATTGCCAGCGGTGATCGTGCCTTCCTTGTCGAACGCAGGCCTGAGTGCGCCGAGCGATTCCAGAGTTGTGCCAGGACGTACGCCCTCGTCTTCTTCTACGAGTATCGGCTCACCCCTGCGCTGCTTAACCGGTACGGGTGTGATCTCTTCGGCGAAGCGGCCTTCCTTCATTGCAGCGGCTGCTCGCTCGTGGCTCTTTGCGGCGAGGTCGTCTTGTGCCGCACGGTCAATTGTGTGGTCGTTGGCGTAACGCTGTGTGCTGGTTCCCATGTGTTCCATGTCGAACGCGCACCACAGCCCATCGTGGATGAGCGAGTCGACTATTTCGCTATTGCCCATTCGGTATCCGGCGCGCGCTTTCGGAAGAAAGTACGGAGCATTCGTCATCGATTCCATACCGCCAGCGACAACAACCTCCGCATCGCCAGATTGGATCATCTGGTCGGCCAGGTAAAGCGCGTTGATTCCTGAAAGACAAACCTTGTTGATCGTGATCGCTGGAACACTCATAGGGATGCCTGCGTTCGCCGCAGCCTGGCGCGCTGTTATTTGTCCCTGGCCCGCTTGCAATACGTGTCCCATGATCACGTAGTCGACTTGTTCCGGCCCAACGGCTCCACGCTCGAGTGCTGCCTTGATCGCGATACCGCCAAGATCCATCGCGCTGAATGAAGCGAGCGCGCCCGAGAGCTTGCCGATGGGGGTACGCGCTGTTGAGACGATTACGGAACCGGGCATACGATCTCCAAGAGGTGTAGTTGCTGACTGGACTAAGGCGGATCGTAGTGCCGACCCCCATGCCGCTGTCGAGGCCAACTACCGTCAGCGCCCATGACCACAGAGATTGATGCCATCCGTTCCGCTGTCCTAGAGGGTGCGCCCGGCGAGGAGATTTCTTCGCTCGCCCTTCCTGAAGGAGTTCGTGGAGCACTCGTGCGCGCTGACGAGCAAGAAATGTTCGCCGGTGTTGCATCCGAAGACAAAGACCCGCGCACGTCAATTCATGTAGAAGATTTTCCGCTTCCAGAACTAGCTCCCGACGAAGCAGTCATCGCCGTCATGGCGAGCTCCATCAACTTCAACACTGTTTGGACTTCGATCTTTGAACCGCTGCCGACCTTTGGTTTCTTGAAACGACTTGGTAGGGAAAGCATGTGGGGCGCTCGCCACGATCAGCCGTTTCATGTGATTGGCTCCGATGCTTCGGGTGTTGTAGTTCGCGTTGGTTCCGCCGTTCGTAACTGGAAGGCCGGCGACAACATCACCGTGCATTGCAACTACCTAGACGATCAAGACCCATCGGCCCACGACGACTCGATGCTCGCGACCAACCAACGCATTTGGGGTTTCGAAACGAACTACGGCGGGCTCGCTGACCTTGCAATCGTGAAGGCGAACCAGATCATGCCGAAGCCCGCACATCTCACTTGGGAAGAGGCCGCAGTAAACGCGCTTTGCAACTCCACTAGTTACCGAATGATCGTCAGCCCAAACGGTTCGCAGATGACCCAAGGACAGACCGTGCTTGTGTGGGGTGCAAGTGGTGGCATCGGCGCGTATGCGTGCCAGTACGTTCTGAATGGCGGAGGCACACCTGTTGGCGTGGTCTCATCGCCGCAACGCGCAGCATTGCTCAATGAGCTGGGCGTAGAAGCGGTGATTGACCGTAAGGCAGAGGGTTACCGTTTCTGGTCCGACGAGCACACGCAGGACCCTGCAGAGTGGTTGCGTCTCGGCAAGAAGATTCGTGAAGTGTCAGGTGCTGATCCCGACATTGTGTTCGAACATCCCGGGCGCTCGACTATGGGTGCGTCGGTGTTCGTTGCGAAGCGCGGTGGGATGATCATCACTTGCGCTGCCACCAGCGGTTTCAACATCGAGTACGACAACAGACACCTATGGATGAAACTCAAGACGATCAAGGGATGTCACTTCGCGAACTATCGCGAAGCATGGGAAGCCAACCGCGCCATCTGCGAAGGAAGGGTGCACCCGACGCTGTCGAAGGTCTACGCGCTTCCCGATGTCGGAGAGGCTGCCTACCAAGTACACAAGAACTTGGTCGAAGGCAAAGTTGGTGTGCTCTGCCTTGCTCCCGAAGAAGGGTTGGGCGTGACCGACGGCGAGACGCGCGAACGGCTGCTGCCGCAAATCACGTTGTTCCGCCGCCATGCCGGCTGATGCAGCATCTCCGGTCGGCTGGGATCCAGCGTCCGGCATTCGCTCAAACAGGCGTGTAGTTCAGAGCGTTGGCGCGAATGCGATCACTCGGCCGTCGACTGTGCCGATGAACAGGTGGCCGTTCGACACTGCTGGAGCTCCTGTTATGGAAACCCCAATGTTGTATTCCCAAAGCGGTTCGCACGTTTCGGTTCCGCAGCCGTCGGTCGCGAATGCACGCAGCAGTCCTTGCTGGGTGAAGGTGTAAACAACTCTGCCAGCAATCGCTGGTTGCATCGTCGATGACCCACCGAGTTGCGCGCTCCATTGCGGATTGCACGCCACCGCGCCGCACCCCTCTCCGGGTCGAGCGTGACCAACTGGTGACCGATTACCGCGTGTACGCCACCCGATGAGACGATCGGGTCCCAAGCCGCGCTGGTCGGTGTCCATTCGGCCTGCCAAGTCCAATCGGGTTAGAGACTCGAGATGTTGGCCGTCGTCAAACGAATCTCGAACGGGTTGTAGCCACTTCGTTCAGGCCCCGCGCCAGAAACGGCCCAGCAGCAAGTCGCGACTAGCGCGACAACGGCAGCTAACGCGGCCCTGAGCCCCTTTCGACCGTGCATATCCGAAATATTCCCACTTCGGCATCACCGAAACAAGAGCGCCCCTGTCGTCCCGTTGTCCCGGCAAAGGCTGCGTATAGCGTGTATCCATGATGCTTACGGAGATAGACCACATCGCGATAGCGGTTCACGATCTCGACGCCGCGGTCGCCTACTACGAGTCAACGTTTGGTTGTGTAGTTGCTCATCGTGAACTGATCGAGACCGATGGGGTCGAGGAGGCGCTTCTCAAGGTCGCCGACTCCTATATTCAGTTGCTCACCCCTACACGCGATGACTCGCCCGTAGCCAAGTACCTAGAACGCAAAGGCGAGGGGATACATCACGTTGGCTACCGCGTCGACGATTGCGCGGCGGCACTTGCGCAGGTAATCGCCCAGGGTTACAAGACAATTGACCAAGCGCCCCGCCCTGGTTCGCGCGGTACCACGGTCGCGTTCGTGCATCCGAAGACGGCCTTCGGAACGCTCATCGAACTCGTCCAGGAATAGCCCTCCCCGTGGCGTTAAGCAAGACAAGCCGGCACGCTGTCCTGCCCCGATAACGTGGGCGCCATGGCCATGGAAACCGAAGACATCAAAGTCGAACCCGAAGCAGCTGAATCGCAGGCGACCGCTTCATCGAACCCAATGGACACGCGGCTTGAAGAGTTATCAACTTTGCGCGAACAGGCGCTCCACGCCGGTGCCGCGTCGGCCGTTAATCGCCAACACGAGCGCGGTAAGTTCACGGCGCGTGAGCGCATCGAGATGCTCCTCGACCCAGGCACATTCGTTGAACTCGACATGCTTGCTCGCCATCGGGCGCATGGGTTTGGCCTTGAGAACAACAGGCCGTTAACTGACGGAGTAGTCACTGGCTGGGGCAGCATTGATGGCCGAAAAGTTTTTGTATTCGCGCAGGACTTCACATTGTTCGGTGGCGCGCTTGGTGAGGTGTTCGCCGAGAAAATCCACAAGGTGATGGATCTCGCAGAGTCTGTAGGTGCGCCGATCATCGGTCTAAACGATGGAGCGGGAGCTCGCATCCAAGAAGGCGTCGTATCGCTTGCTGAGTACGGCGGCATCTTCCTCCGTAATGTCAAGGCTTCTGGCGTGATCCCACAGATCAGCGTGATCCTCGGGCCGTGTGCGGGAGGCGCTGTGTACTCGCCAGCGATTACAGACTTCACCTTCATGGTGAAGGAAACGTCGCACATGTTCATAACGGGTCCAGATGTAGTGAGGGCCGTTACCGGTGAAGACGTGACCCAAGAAGAACTCGGCGGAGCCATGACGCACGCGTCGAAATCTGGCGTGGCGAACTTTGTTTTTGACGACGAGACAATCTGTCTTGAACAAGTTCGCTATTTGTTGTCGTTCCTGCCGTCTAACAACCTCGAGAATCCGCCGTTCTTCGAACCAGATGATGATCCAGCGCGGCAGTGTGTCGACATTCTCGATCTGATTCCAGATGCACCGAACAAGCCATATGACATGAAGAAAGTGATCGCCGCGATCGTTGATGACGGTGACTTCTTCGAAGTGAACCGCTTGTGGGCAATGAATATTGTGTGCGGCTTCGCGCGCGTCGACGGCCATGTTGTCGGCGTTGTTGGCAACCAACCACAAGTGCTTGCCGGATGTCTAGACATCGATGCCTCACAGAAAGCGGCGCGTTTTGTGCGTACCTGCGATGCATTCAATATTCCGCTCGTCACTTTCGTTGATGTTCCAGGTTTTCTGCCGGGTAGTAACCAGGAGTACGGAGGGATCATCCGGCACGGCGCAAAGTTGCTATACGCCTACTGCGAAGCGACCGTGCCACGCGTGCAGATCGTTACGCGCAAGGCATACGGCGGCGCGTATGTGGTTATGAACTCAAAGTCGATTGGGGCTGACCTCGCGTTTGCATGGCCGTCTGCCGAGATCGCAGTTATGGGTGCAGACGGCGCAGTAAACATCGTCTTCCGTAAAGAGATCGAAGGCTCTGATGACCCGACTGCTCGAAGAGCGGAACTCATCGACGAATACACAGAGCGGTTCGCCAACCCCTACATCGCTGCAGAGCGTGGTTATGTAGATGATGTGATCGATCCGCGCGACACGCGCAGGGTGTTGGTGGAGTCACTCGAAATGCTCCGCACGAAGAAGGAATCACTTCCGCAGCGCAAGCACGGTAACGTTCCTCTCTGATGCGTACCGAAAAGTTAGAACCGGTGGTTCAGATCATTACCGGTGGCGCATCAGCTGATGAGGTAGCGGCCATCGTCGCTGCAGTAAACGCGCTCGTCGCAACACAGATGGAGTTATCCAGCGTTTCGGAACCTCCCTCGACGTGGGTTGTTGCGTCGCGGTTGCGAGCACGTCGCGGTCGACTAGAACGCGGCTCCTGGCGTTTGTCCGGTCAGCTCGGTCGACAAGCGCGTCGATGACCGCGATCGTTCGCGATGCAGAAGTAATTTCTACCGGAACCGATACCATTGTCGTCACGTTCGTTACTGATTCAGGCGAGAGCATTACGACGCGTGTCGGCGATCACGAAATAGCAACCTCAGGACCAATCCATGTCGCGCGATTCACGGATCTTCCTTCCGATACCGAGTTTGTTGTTGAGGTGGAGGGCCATGCGATCAGTGATCCGCATTTTCCATCGAAGGTTCGCACGCTCCCTGTTCCGCATGGTCGCTTACTAGCTCACTACGCGACAGTGAACGACGTTCACTTTGGTGAAACTTCATGTGGTCAGGTAGAAGGTGCGACGGAAGAAGAAGTCGGCCCTGTCCTTCGTTCGTTGCCAGGTGAACTGCCGTATCCGGAAACGATGAATAGGTCCGCGATAGCGGAGATCACTGCGGTGAATCCCGAGGCTGTTGTTGTAAAAGGTGACCTTACATGCAGAGGTACAGCAGAGGAGTACGCATTATTTCTAGATGCTTACGGCACCTTTGGTGACCGACTTCACCATATGCGTGGCAACCACGACGCGATGATTGACCCGACGATGGCCCTGCAGGGCGCTCCGTTCGCATTCGAAATTGGTGGTGTGACACTCGCCGTACTCGACACAATCATGCCTGGTAGTGACCGCGGTCAACTATCGGCTGAGCAGGCTGGATGGCTCAACGCTTTAGCTGGTGAAGCGACAGGTTCGGTTTTCGTATTTGGTCACCACCACCTATGGGATCTCAACGCGGAATCGCGCAGCACCAGTTATTTCGGAATCAATCCAGACGACAGTGACATGCTTGCAGGTGTTGTGGCTGCGAATGAAAACATTGTTGGATACTTCGCTGGTCATACCCACCGCCACCGCATTCGCCGATTCAGCCAAGCGCGCGACGTACCGTTTGTGGAAGTGAGTTGCACGAAGGACTATCCGGGCGTCTGGGCCGAGTATCACGTCTACGAGGGCGGGTACACGCAGACAGTCCACCGCATCGGAACCGTTATCCCAGCGCCCAAGGCATTGGAGTGGACAGAGAGAACGCGTCCGATGTTCGCGGGTCTCTACCGGGATTACGCACTCGGATCCTTGTCCGAACGCTGTTTCACCCAGACCTACTAGGGACCCCCAAAAAGAACCTGCAAACGGTTTGGCGTGGGGAAGTGCGGATGGTGTGGGTTGTCGAGTGGTGAATTCCGTAGGCTAGATGTCCATGCAGGCGCTAGAGGGACTTCGTGTTGTCGACATGGCCACCGTGCTTGCTGGGCCTGGAGCCGCTCGCTACCTCGCTGACTTTGGTGCAGACGTAATCAAGGTAGAGGCGCCGCAAGGTGATGGCACTCGCAGGATGGGTTGGCGTCCACCAGAGGGTGGCGACGCCTATATGTGGAAATTGCTAGGGCGCAACAAGCGATCTGTGGTGCTCGACCTCCAGTTGGAAGCCGATCTTGCGGCGATGCGTCAACTTGTGGCATCCGCAGATGTGCTCGTCGAAAACTTCAGACCCGGCACCCTTGAACGTCTCGGTCTGTCTCCCAACGAATTACTCGACGCGAATCCCGGACTCGTGATTCTTCGTGTCACTGGGTTCGGTCAGGATGGCCCGTATGCAAGCCGTACCGGATTCGCGACAATCGCCGAGGCGATGAGCGGTTTTGCATCGATGAATGGCGAACCCGATGGTGGCCCGCTGCTGCCGCCGATTGCTCTCACCGACGAGATCACCGCGCTGGCGGGTGCATTCTCCGTGATGGTGGCCATTCGTCATCGCGACCGCACGGGTGAGGGACAGGTAGTCGATGTGAACTTGGTCGAAACGATGATCCAAATGCTCGGCGCACTACCGAGTGCTTCAGCGCATCTCGATTACGTCCAACCTCGTCTCGGAAGTGGAATCCCCTACACGGTGCCCCGCGGGACCTACCTGTGTAATGACGGCAAATGGGTTGCCATTTCTACATCGGCTGAATCTGTTGCTGAACGCGTCATGGCACTCCTCGGAGTTGGCGACGATCAACGATTCAAGACATTCGACGGACGCATAGAACACCGCGATGAACTCGACGAGATCGTGAGGAATTGGATAGGAGCACGTGGTGAGATCGAAGTGTTGCGTGCATTCGAAGTTGCAGAAGCGGCGGCCGCTCCCGTATACACAGTTGCCGATGCACTCGCTGACCCGCACCTGGCTACACGCGGCACATTCATCGAGGTAGATGGGGTAATGATGCAAGGCCTCATTGCGGGGTTCGGGAGGACACCTGGAGAAGTGCGCCATGCCGGCAGAACCCTCGGGACAGATACCGCCGAGGTACTTGCGGAACTCGAAGCGGATAGGTAGGCGGGGACGCTACAGAGAAAGTTTTCCACCGATCCTTGTGGACAACCATGGGGAATAACTGGGCTCGGCTGTGTAAAACCGGTGTATAGGTAGGTACTCTGTTGTTTATGTCATCCAAGTTCTTCCACAAGGCACTTTCGCAAAACTTGGAACTGCGATAAACCGCTATCTTGCACCGCTGGTAAAGGGCGGGATAAAGGCGCGGGGAATACGGGTTACTAGGAGGAACGATGGCGAGAACAATCACCAGCGAAACCCTCGCAGATGTCGTGCGTGGGCAAACGGTTGCTACCCGATTTAGGGACACTGTCCGGGAACGCCCAGACGCGGTAGCCATCCGCGCGAAGCAAGGCGACGGGTGGATGGAATGGACGTGGTGGGATTACGCCGATCGTGCGTGCCGTCTCGCCGCAGCACTTGGAGATCTTGGCGTAACCCGCGGTGATCGCGTTGTTCTGATGATGCGAAACCGACCCGAGTTTCACGTGGCCGACGTTGCAGTTGTTCTATGCGGTGCTACGCCGATATCCATCTACAACTCGTCGACGTCGGAGCAAGTGCAATATCTAACAGAGCACTGTCACGCAACGATCGCGATTGTCGAAGACGCGACCTTCCTCAAACGTTTCGAAGCCGTGCGCGATCAGCTTCCGCTTATACGCGACATCGTCATGATTGATGGTGAATCCGATGGCGCGTACTCATGGGACATTCTCATGGAAAGTGATCCCGTCGATCTAGACGAGGCATCGAAGATCGCGCAACCGAGCGACTTGGCGACGGTTATCTACACGTCGGGTACAACCGGTCCCCCAAAGGGCGTAATGCTCGATCACGAAAATATTTGCTTCACCGTCGAGTGCCTACGCCTATGTCTGGAAGACGTTGGGACTGCGGGCCGCCGGATGGTTTCTTACCTGCCGATGGCGCACATTGCGGAACGCATAACGTCCCATTACCAAGGTCTTACGCTCGGCTATGAAGTAACTACCTGTCCAGAACCAGGTCAGGTTGCTCCTTATCTCAGCCAAGTTCACCCAGAGGTCTTCTTCGGTGTTCCGCGCGTGTGGGAGAAGATTCACGCAGGCGTGATGGCTTCCGTCGCCGCCGACCCCCAACGCAAAGCCGGCCTTGAAGCAGCGCTCGGTGTTGGGTTGAAGGTGTCGGAATGCCGCGCGCGCGGAGAAGAAATAGCCGTAGATCTCCAAGCGGAGTGGGAGAAGGCAGATGCCATTCTCGGTGGTGTTCGAGCGATGCTCGGATTGGATGCGTGCCTAACTGCGATCAGTGGTGCCGCTCCCATATCTACAGATGTGTTCGACTTCTTTCGTGCCCTAGGGGTTCCGATCTCCGAGATTTATGGGATGAGCGAGTCATCTGGCCCAATGACTTGGGAACCGTTCCTAATTCGTTCGGGCACGGTTGGACGCGAGGTTCCCGGTTGCAAGATTCGCCTTGCCGAAGACGGCGAGGTGATTTGTCGCGGAGGAAACGTGTTCCGGGGGTATCTCAATGATCCAGAGAAGACCGCTGAAGCCTTGGTGGATGGTTGGCTGTTGTCCGGCGACATCGGCGTGCTCGACTCCGATGGCTACCTCCGGATTGTCGACCGCAAGAAGGAACTCATCATCACCGCCGGTGGCAAAAACATTTCGCCGGCCAACCTTGAGGCCGCTCTTAAGGCTGGCGAACTGATCGGCCAGGTGTGTGTTATAGGTGACCAGCGGCCGTTCATGTCCGCCCTAGTTGTGCTCGATTCTGAAGTCGCGCCGGTTTGGGCGAAGCATCACGGCATCGAAGACACAACGTTGGCCGCGCTCGCAGATAACCCTGAGGTAATCGCTGAACTGGAACGTGAACTACAGGAAGCGATGTCGCCTTTCAACAACGCAGAGCGCGTCAAGAAGATTGAGATTCTGCATGAGGAGTGGCTACCCGACTCCGAGGAACTCACTCCGACTTCCAAGCTCAAGCGCCGCGGGATAAACGCCAAATACGCGAAAGAGATAGAACGCATCTACTCCTGACAACATTTAGAACTTGGGGGCGTACCTATTCGAATGCGGCAACCTCGACGCGGTCGCGTCCGTTGAGTAGGGCCGCCGTGAGGGCATCGGTCGCGCGTCTGACTAGTTCTGGCGCATAGAGAGCGTGCGAGGGATAACAGGCGATTCCCGCGGACACAGTTAACGAATCGGACTTCGTTATCGCGAACAGTGACCCGCGTACGCGCTCTGCCGCCCATACGGCGTCTGATTCTGCGGTGTCCTCAAGAATGATGGCCGCGATCGAATCATTTATCTGGCATGCGATGTCACACTCTCGAAGTGTGCGGAGAATTGTTTCCCCCAACACTCCGATGCGATCTCGGTCGTCGAAGTCTTTGACATTGTGATGATCATCGAGTTCGAAAAGGATGATCGACATGGGCTGCAATGTCCGCCGAGCTGTCGCTACCCGCTGCTGGAGGATGACTTCGAAGAACTGTTTATCCAACAATCCAGATCCAATCTCATGCAGCGACGCTTGCATTGATGGATGGTTGAGTCGGTGTCTCCAGTCGCCGCGGTATGAGGTGGCGCATTCCGTGAAGATGGCGGCATGTGTTTCGGGGTCGACGCCCGAGTGCGCTCTATCGAGAGCGGGCTCTCTATCGAGAAACGCGAGGACCCGCGCCGCGAGTGAGGCGAGCCGTGTAGTGATCGCAATGGTTAGATTTTTGCCGGTCACGGATTGTGTATCGGCGCGATCAGGGTAGAAGTGGACCTATCCGAGTCGGGTTTTTTTACGGTGTGCGATGGCAAGGTCAGCGACGTCCGAGATGATCGCCGAAAGCTTGTAATCCTTGGGGGTATAGACCCTGGTAACACCCTGCGCGATGAGCGATTTTTGGTCAGGCTCCGGGATGATTCCGCCGACCACCACCGTCGCAGTGACGCCAGCGTCTCTCAGGTGACGCAGCGTTTCTGGCACAAGGACAAGGTGGGAACCGGACAAGATAGATAGACCGATTACATCGACATCTTCGTCGCGTGCCGCAGAGGCGATTTGTTCGGGGGTCAGCCGGATTCCCTGGTACACAACTTCCATCCCCGCATCGCGCGCGGCGACTGCAATTTGTTCGGCACCGTTGGAGTGACCGTCGAGCCCAGGTTTGCCGACGAGAATGCGCACCGGCCCACCGTATTCGCGGGAATCGGATTGCACGCGTTCGCGTACCGCGAGCAACTCGTCGTTGACGTTCGCCACTACACCACCAACCCCGGTTGGGGCCCGGTACTCACCAAAGACGTCGCGCAACGTTGAGGCCCACTCTCCAACAGTCCCTCCAGCACGCGCCAACTCAATTGTGGCGTTCATCAAGTTCTCTTCGGTGGCAGCGACAGCGCGAACATTGTCCAGCGCCGCCTGGACTGCTTCGGCATCTCTCTTTGATCGCCAGTCTTTGATTTGAGTGACATGGTCTGCTTCTACGCTGGGATCGAGGATCAAGATGTGGCCGATACAGGATTCAGTGAGCGGTGATTGCTCGGTTTCTGTGAAGCAGTTGACACCGATGACCTTGAGATCACCGGACTCGATGCGTCGCACTCGTTCTGCATTGGATTGCACGAGGCGGCCCTTGACTTCGTCGATCATCGCGAAGGCGCCGCCCCCGTCCAGTACCCACTCAAGTTCGGTAAAGGCCGCCTCGCATAGTTCCCCGACCTTCGTCTCGATAACTGCGGATCCCTCGAAGATGTCTCCATATTCGAGAATGTCGGACTCGTACGCCAGTACCTGCTGCATGCGTAGAGACCACTGCTGGTCCCACGGGCGCGGTAAACCGAGTGCCTCATTCCAACATGGCAGTTGGAGCGCGCGCGCTCTCGCATCGCGAGAGATTGTGACCCCGAGCATTTCAAGCATGATCCTGGCCACGTTGTTTTCTGGCTGTGCTTCAGTGAGCCCGAGAGAGTTCACTTGCGTCCCGTATCGAAAACGGCGCAACTTGTCGTCAGTAACTCCGTAGCGCTCCGCACATATCTGATCCCACATGCGCGTAAACGCGCGCATCTTGCACATTTCTTCGATGAATCGTGTTCCGACATCTACGAAGAACGAAATACGTCCTACAACGTCAGGGAAGTCAGCATCAGAGATCTGTCCCGATTCCTTGACGGCATCGAGAACATCGATAGCCGTTGCGAGTCCATAAGCAAGTTCTTGTACAGGGGTCGCGCCAGCTTCTTGAAGGTGGTACGGGCACACATTGATTGGGTTCCACTTTGGGATGTGGAGCACGGTGTGGGCAATGACGTCGACGGTCAATCGGCGACTCGCCTCAGGACCAAAGATGAATGTGCCGCGTGAGAGGTATTCCTTGACGATGTCGTTTTGGATCGTGCCGGAGAGCAGTTCGGAGTTGACCCCTTGCTCGTCCGCGAGAGCTATGTACATCGCCAGCAACCACATTGCGGTGGCATTGATCGTCATAGAAGTGTTCATCTCGCCGAGCGGAATGCCTTCGAACAGCGTTCGCATCTCGCCAATGTGCGGCACGGGTACCCCGACCTTGCCAACCTCGCCACTCGCTAGAGGGTCATCGGGGTCGTAACCGGTCTGGGTGGGTAGATCGAATGCGATGGATAGACCGGTCTGGCCTTTAGCCAGGTTCGATCGGTATAACTCGTTGGATGCTCTGGCCGAAGAATGGCCAGAGTAGGTCCGCATCATCCACGGGCGATCGGTCACGGGGGCCATTCTCGCCGGTTCGCTACTACTTGCGGTAGTCGTAGAAGCCGACTCCGCTCTTACGGCCCAGGCGCTCGGCGCTAACCATGCGACGGAGCATCGGAGCAGGCGCGTAATTCGAGTCTTTGAACTCGGTGTAGAGCGCTTCGAGAATGGCCAGACTCGTGTCGAGGCCGACCAGATCGAGGAGTGCGAGGGGGCCCATCGGGAAGTTGCACCCTCCCTTCATGGCGGCATCGATGTCGTCCCTGTTAGCCACGCCTGCATCGAGAAGTCGCACTGCGTTGTTGAGGTATGGGAACAACAGCGCGTTGACGATGAAGCCCGCCTGGTCGCGTACGTCGACAGGGTTCTTACCGCACACCGTTGCGAATTCTCGTGCTTCAGTGATTGTGTCGTCGGAGGTAGTGATCGCACGAACTACTTCTACGAGCGACATCATCGGAGCCGGATTGAAGAAGTGAATACCGCATACGAGTTCTGGGCGGCCAGTTTCCATGGCCATTTCCACTACGGGAAGTGTCGAAGTATTGGTTGCGAGGATCGCGTCCTCCTTGACGATTCCATCTAATTCTTTGAAGAGGAGTTTCTTCGTCGGCAGGTCTTCGAGAACGCATTCGAGAACGAGGTCACAGTCGGCGAGCGCAGCAAGGTCGGCAACAGCGGTGACGCGACCGAGAATGGCGACGCGCTCTGAATCTTCGAGCTTGCCTCGGTCGACTTGCTTCGCGAGCGAGCGTTCGAGGTTCTCCACCATCTTGTCGGCAGAGCTCTGTTGGCGGCTGCGGAGGATCACTTCGATCCCACCCTTTGCCGCACACTCGGCAATGCCGGATCCCATGATCCCCGAACCCACTACGCCTAAGCGCTTTACAGTCATTTTGTTTCCCCTTCCATGCAGTTGAAACGAAGGTTACTGATGGGTAGGAGTGCTGCGCCATGCGAGAAGATCTGCTGCCGTCCCGCTTGACCAACAACTGTCGATAGTGTGCAGACCCAATGACTAGAGAACAGGTTCATGGCACGCTTGCACTCCTAGGCGGCGAGGAGTGGAGTGATGAAACCCGGCAGTTAGACGCTGAATTGCTCGCGGCTAGCGGGGGGACCGAGGTCGTGGTGCTCACGACCCCTAAGGCGTTCGAGCACCCAGAGCTGGTCGGTCCTCGCGCTGATTTATATTTCTCATCCCTCGGGGCCACGGTGCGCACCTTGAATGTTATAAACCGGCGTGACGCCGATGCACCCGAGATCGTGAAGGCGGTATCGAACGCGAACTTCGTCTATCTCCCAGACGGATCGTCGCTTCACTTGCGGTCCGTGATCGCTAGCGGAGCGTTAGAAGAAGCGTTACTCGCGGTGTTTCGTTCGGGTGGCGTGCTCGCCGCATCTGGTGAATCCGCGATGGTGTTGTGCGATCCCATGGTCGATAGACGCGGGGGTGCATACACGGTGGGGCTAGGAGTCGTTGAAGGAGTTGCTGTCGACCCGCACTACAACCGGCTATCTGCAGAGTCGAAGGCGCGCCCCCACACTTTGTTGCCGAGTGGAACGACGCTCGTAGGAATCGACGATTCAACCGCGTTGGTTAGAGGTCCAAGTGCCGTTTGGAGTGTTTATGGAACCGGCTCAGTGACCGTCTATGAACAAGGGAAAGACGTCCTGTACAAAGATGGAAGTTCTGGATTGCCCCTTCCTTAGGGCGACCGCCATCAACTTTCGGTGATGGTCACTTTCGTCGTGTAGATCTTCTTAGTTGGAGTTCCGGCTTCTCCGACTGTGCCGAATGAGTTGATCAACTCAACTACGTCCATTCCGTTGGTGACCTGGCCGAGGATCGAGTACTTGTATGGCGGGCCACCAGTGCCGAGCTTTTCTGCGCCCGTCTTGCTCGTGGCGATGAAGAACTGAGACCCGGAAGTGCCTGTCCCAGAGTTAGCCAACGCGACCGACCCGACCTTGTAGCCATCCGCAGGAGGTTCATCTGGGAGTACGAAACCCGGTCCTCCGGTTCCGTCACCGGAAGGATCGCCACCTTGGTCTACGAAGTCCTTCACGATGCGGTGAAACAGCGTGCCGTCATAGAAACCCTCGCGTGACAATGCAACGAAAGCGTTAACGGATTGCGGTGCCGCCTTGGCATCGAGCGCGATTTCGATTGTTCCACAGCTGGTAACCATGGTGGCGCTGTATTTCTTGGCTGGATCAACGGTCATCGGCGGTATTTGTTGCTCGGTGTTCTTTGCCGTAGTCGTTGGCGTTGTAGAGGAACACTTGCCGGCTGCCTCGTTGTCTGCCGAGTCGTCGTTACTCGTAAAGAAAGTGAAGGCGCCGTAAGCAACTCCAACAATCAGAAGCATCACCAATAAGCGGATGATGCTTCGCTTCACTTTGTCGCGCTTCATCAATCGAGCGCGTTCTTCGCGTGCTCGATCTCGGTTTTCTCGCTGGCGCTCTCTCTTGTCTGCCTTGGACACGGATGCGAATCCTATTCGCTAGTCGCGTATGAGCGGCACGGCTGTGCGCGCAGCGAAGGGCATGGCGCTGGCGCAGCGCCCAAGTCGGGCCCCGAGTCGATCACTGGAAGCACCACACGCGATGGCCTGGGGCCGCCGTAGGCAACGCGAACCGTGTCAGACCCTCCGGTGTCGGGAGTTCCGAAGGTCCACTCGGGCCGGTCGCCGCCAGGAGCCTCGATGGTGAGGCGTATCCGAGTGCCCACCCGAAACTGATGCGCGAATGGGAATAGTGCGACGCGGGCAGTGACGAACCTGTCTTTTGGCATTGGCCGAGTGCTCGCTTTGGTATCTGGGTGAAACGGGTTGAGCACTGTTGAGCGCGAACTTGTTGCACGCTCGCTCAGGCGAAGCCAGCCGTTCTGTATGTAGCGTTCGCTGCCGTCTTCGCGCACCTCGCTCAGAGTTACCTGTAGATCGTTGTCCGGTGTGCTCGATGAGATGCGTAGGTCAACGCTTCCAGTGCCAGCCATTGTTACGTTCTCGGTGAGGGGTTCTGTTATGTAGGCGAGTGACGCGCCGTCTACTACTTGTTCCCATTTGTACGGAGGGTCAGCGGACCATACGTTCCCCGACGTGAGATTGGTGCGTGGCCTCGCATTGGGGTCAGGGTGGTACTCGTTGTTACCGGTCTCGGTAGATCGCGTACTGGCTAGTCCACCGTTTGGTTGCAAGAACCAAGGCGTAGCTCGGGTTCCAGGAATGGGCCATGCAGCGTGACGGGTCACGGCGCGACTCATAGGCGCACCTGGTTCCCATCCAGGAGCGTTTCCTGTCTCCCACAAGATGGCAACCGGAGGCTCGGCCTCGAAGGTCTTGAGAGCTTGTTTGTATGTGGTGTCCTTTGGGAAACGATCGGGCAACACGCCGACTCCCTTGATGCCGGTAATAGCTGCCCAAATCTGGGGAGCGATGCCGATTACGAGCGGTGGGAGTTCCGGGACCTCGCGTGAGAGATACAACTGAAGGAACTCGGTCATTTCTTGGAGCACCGCTGGATCGAGCGATTCAATATGCACGCCGTTTTGGCCTACGACTCTCACATCGGTATTGGGTGAGAATCGGTTGAGAATATTTGCCCAGTGTCCACCGGTTTGTTCGTCCTGCCACGAACCGGCAATGAAGGTGCGCGCCTTGATCTTGTGCACAAAGTGTTCAGGGGCGAGTGATGCAGTGCCGTCTGGAAAGTCGTACCGGAACTCGTCATCAAAGTCCGATGTGTAGGGGTGATCGTCGATCTGCTTGATCAGGTCTACGTTTTGGCCCCGCAGCAACATGTTGTCCGCGCAGGTCTTGTCGCCGTCGTCGATGCGTTCCTGTACCCACGTTGGCGCATCTGGGTTAGGCCACTTGTTTTGCTGGAGTCGTTCTTCGGTCCAGCCAAGAGCAAAACCGTCGTTGAAGATTCCTCCTGGGTACAACGTTCCACGCCATGTGTCATCGATGACTGAAAGCGGAGTGATTACGTCGAGGTGCGGCGGCCGGGTCTGCGCGACGAACAATTGGCTAATTCCGCCGTAGGAAATTCCGACCATTCCCACCCGTCCATTCGACCACGGCTGCGCGGCGACGGTCTCGATGGCGTCGTAGCCGTCGAGAGTCTGGAGGGTTTCAAAGAAATTGAAAGCGCCGCCGGAGCAACCGGTGCCGCGAATGTTTACGCCTATCCATGCGATGCCCATCGGAGGAACGAGCAACTTGTACTGGGGTTGACCGGTTCCTGGGTTGGAAGGGTCGTACCCCGAGTACTCGACGACTGCTGGGTAGGGGCCGTCTTCTGCGGGACCGGGAAGCACAACCTGCACGCTCAGCGTTGTTCCGTCGCGTGTCTTTAGGTAGCCGTAGCCCGAAGTCTTGTTGCGGTTGGTGGCTTTGAGTTTCTGGTTCTTGTAGAACGACGGCGGCGGATTTTCCTTCGAGTTCAAAACGGCGATCGACTTTGATCGCTTTTCCTTACCGCCACTCTCGAGCACTACTTGGTAGCCGTCGCCGGCTTCGACGTTACGGAACAGGTAGCCGCCGTTCTCATCGACGGTGCCCTTCTGGTTCTTTTTACCTTCGGGTGCGTCGAGCATGATGCTCTTGCCTGGTGGAGCCTTGATGACTGCGACTTGATGAACGCTCGCGCGCACCTCGAAGCCTGGAGATGAGCTAGCGCCAGCCTGCCGTAATGGGTACGCGGCACTGGCAGCAGGTGTGGTCGCTGCCGCCAAGAGTGCGGTTGTCACCAATGCAGCCAGGGCCTTACCAGTAACTCGTGGCACTCGGGCCTCCTCGAACTTGTGAAGGTGGCATTCTGTCAGAGAGGCGGGAGCGGGGCGCATCGCCGCTGTTTTCTCTTCCTTAGTAAACAAGGCGTACTCGGGACGCACTCGCGGGTACCCTCGTAGAGCCGTTGTATTGAGGCCACACGTCCAGGATAATTGCCCGTTTGCCACGCACGAAAGTCTCTGCCACGACATGTTGATCGTTCAGAAGTATGGCGGCAGTTCGGTCGCCGATCCGGAGCGGATTCGCGCTGTTGCCGAGCACATCGTGCGGACGCACGAAAAGGGCGACCAGGTGGTTGTCGTAGTTTCGGCGATGGGCAAGACCACCGATGAACTTCTTCGACTCGCTCGAGAGGTATCGCCACAAGCGTATGGCCGCGAAATGGATATGTTGCTCACGGCTGGCGAACGCATTTCGATGGCGCTGTTGTGCATGGCGATGATCGATATGGGAGTGCACGCGGTGAGCTTCACTGGTTCGCAGGCGGGAATTGTTACAGACACTGTCCACGGCATGGCGAAGATTCTCGAGGTCAAGGGAGACCGCATCCGTGAGGTACTTGCGGGTAACGGGGTTGCAGTAGTTGCAGGGTTCCAAGGGATCTCTACAGACAAGGCGATAACGACTCTCGGCCGTGGCGGATCTGATACCACGGCGGTTGCGTTAGCAACTTCGCTCGGCGCGCAGGTTTGTGAGATCTATACGGACGTGCCCGGAGTGTTCAGCGCGGACCCGAGGCTTGTGCCCGAGGCGCGCAAACTGGAACGGGTTAGTTATGAAGAGATGCTTGAGATGGCGGCCACTGGCGGTCGGGTACTCGCGCTGCGCTCAGTTGAGTTCGCGCGGAATTACTCCGTCGCTGTGCATGTGCGATCAAGTTTTACTTGGGAGCAAGGCACCTGGGTACTAGAGGAGGATCCCAAAATGGAACAGGCGATTATTTCAGGAGTAACGCACGATGAATCCGACGCGAAGGTCACAATCGCGCACGTGCCGGATCGGCCTGGTGTGGCGGCATTGATGTTTAGGGCGCTAGCGGATGAGTCCGTGAATGTGGACATGATCGTGCAGAACGTTTCTACGGCAGGTCATACCGATATTTCGTTCACGGTTCCGCGCGAAGACCTTGGTCGCGCACTCAAGGTTGTCGAGAAGTTGTCGTCTGGGATCGAAGCCTCGGGTGTCACCCATGACGAGGGAGTCGCTCGGATTTCATTGGTGGGTGCGGGCATGAGGACCAATCCGGGAGTTGCGGCCAAGATGTTCGAAGTACTTGCCGCTGAAGACGTAAATATTGAGATGATCTCCACTTCGTCAATCCGAATTTCTTGCGTCATTCAAGAAATTGATGTGCAGAAAGCCGTTCGCGCGTTGCACTCGGCGTTTGATTTGGACAAGGGCGACTGATGGGCGTTCAGGTTGGCGTGATCGGAGCTACTGGTCTTGTAGGCCAAGAGATGCTTGGAATACTCGAACAGCGCGCGTTCCCTGTAGATCGCTTGCGCGCGTATGCATCAACGAAGTCCGAAGGCAGGGCGCTTCCGTTCGCTGGCGACGAAGTTAGGTGCGAAGTTCTGCGCGATGGTTGCTTCGATGGTCTTGACCTTGTGATTGTCGATGTAGACGATCCGATCGCTGAGGTCTGGGCGCCGGTTGCAGCTGCTGCGGGAGCGGTGGTGGTTGATAACTCGGCGGCGTTTCGGATGGACCCCGAAGTCCCATTAGTTGTCGCCGAAGCGAATCCAGAAGACTTGGGCGAGTTGCCGAAAGGGATCGCGTCGTGCCCCAACTGCACGACGATCGTGTTGGTCACTGCACTCGCGCCGCTGCACGCGGCAGCGGGCATTGAGCGAATGATTATCTCGACGTACCAGTCCGTGTCGGGCGCGGGTAGGGCCGGAGTGGCTGAGCTTGCTCGCCAACAAGCGGCGTTCGCAGGTGACCAAGACAAGCTAAGTAGGGCTGCAACCGTCGATGGGCTCGTGGTGGCAGGGGAATTGTGGCCTGCACCTATCGCAGCCAATGTCATTCCGTTGGCCGGGTCTGTCGGTGAGCACGGGTACACGAGCGAGGAGTGGAAACTTGTTCGCGAGAGTCGGAAGATCTTGCATGACGATGCGATGAAGGTGACGGCGACATGCGTGCGGGTGCCTGTATTTGTCGGTCATGCGATGTCCGTGAATGTCACGTTCAGTGGGGTAATGAATCGGGCACGGGCCGTCGATCTGTTGGATGGTGCCGCCGGGGTGCTGCTGGTAGATGGTGGTAGCGGTGCCCCTAGTCCACTTGAGGGCGCGGGGATTGATCCGGTACTCGTGGGTAGGCTGCGCGAGGATCAGAGCCGAGAAAATACCTTGGATCTATGGATTACTGGTGATAACCTACGTAAGGGAGCGGCCTTGAACGCCATCCAGATGGCCGAGATTCTCACCCGAAGTTGAGTCCCTTCTAGGCCATTTGGTCTAGCGGAAAGGCCTAATAGAGGTCTACGCTTTTGGTCCGAGACAGCGACCGCTGTGAGCGGTCAGATTTCTAGTGCGGTAGAGGGAGGAATTGGCGTGCGCGCGAGGTTCGCGGTCTTGGTTGCCACGGTGGGAGTGGCCTCGTTCGTGTCGTACGGATATGTCGCAGCCGCTGATACCGATGTCGCTGAGCAGGGATCGTGGCAGGTAACAGCCCACCCGTCGCCGGTGCGTGCTGTCCATACGGCGTTGCTGAAAAACGGCAAGGTCTTGCTGGTCTCGGGTTCGGGGAATAACAAAGAACGGTTCGCGGCAGGAACGTTCGAGACGAGTATCTGGGATCCGGCTACCGATACGTTCGAGGGGGTAGATACGCCATGGGACGCGTTCTGTGCTGGCCACGCGTTCCTTCCCGACGGACGCCTTCTTGTAGCGGGCGGTACCACCGCTTACCCGAGCGAGGCGACTCAGAACCGGAACGCGGGATCTAAGGAATCGTATGTCTTCGACCCGACGAGTCGCAGTTACGAAAAGGTTGCAGATCAAACAATTGCGCGTTGGTATCCGACGCTCACTGAGATGGGCGATGGACGCATCCTTGTGGTCGGTGGGCTCGATGAATCTGGAGTCCTCACCAAGGACTGGCAACTCTTTGATGGAGTCACACAACGCTGGACCGAACTGACAACTCCACCGTCAGCGTTCAGGCGGATGCCGATGTATCCAGCACTGCACCTAATGCGCGATGGCCGTCTCTTTTATTCGGGGGTGAACACGTTCGGGAGCAACGCCGAAGATGCACCGGCTGGAATTTGGAACACGCGCTCCAACGGGTTCCAGCATGTTGCAGGATTGACCGACGCGGACCGGCGCGATCAGGGCGCGAGTCTGCTGTTGCCGCCTGCCCAAGATCAGAAGGTCATGGTCATTGGCGGCGGGCGGCAAGAAGCGCCGGTTTGGGCGGTCCCAACGACCGCGATCGTGGACTTGAGTAAGGAGAATCCAACCTTCACTGCTGGTCCGTTGCTTGATTACCCAAAGATGTACGTAAACGCGACGATCTTGCCGGATCAGACGGTGCTGCAAACCGGCGGGTCTTTGACGACAGTCAAGAATGGGAACCACCCGGCACTAACAACACAGATCTTTGATCCCAAGACGAATATTTGGGAGACGGTCGCCCCGCCCACCGTGCCCAGGGCATACCACTCGTCCAGTCTTTTGCTGCCGGACGGAAGGGTCGCAACATTTGGTGGGAATCCGTTGGACGAGTTTGAGATGCGTATCGAGATATTTAGGCCTGGATATCTTCAGACGGGTCAAGAACGTCCGTCCATTGACAGCAGTCCCACGGAGATCCATTACGGCGAAACATTTTCTGTAGGCAGCACGCAGGCGGCGCCTATTGAGTCTGCGGTGTTGGTGCTTCCGGCTGCCATCACGCATTCAAGTGATCCAAACCAGAGATTGGTTGATCTGCCATTCAGCGCTACATCCGATGGGGTCACTGTGACGGTTCCGAATGAGCCGAACTTGGCTCCACCGGGTTGGTACATGATGTTCCTTGTAGACGTGAACGGCGTGCCTTCCGAGGCGCGGTGGGTCCATCTGAATGTGCAGACGTACGAAGGTGGTGGGTACACACTCGACGGATGGGGTGGGATGCACCCGTTCGCCACTAATGGTGTGAGTGCCCCGCCGGTGACGCGTGGTCCGTACTGGCGCGATTGGGATATCGCACGCGGTGCGACGCTGAAGCTGGACCATACGGGCGGTTACATAGTTGACGGATGGGGTGGGTTGCACCCGTTCGCCACCGCAGGAAGCTCACTCCCGTCGCCGGTGACGAGTGCTCCGTATTGGCCCGGCTGGGACATCGTGCGAGGTGTGGCGTTGCTTCCGAATGGCACCGGTGGCTACGTGCTTGACGGGTGGGGAGGATTGCACCCGTTTCGTGTGGGCGATGGCTCAGCGCCGCCCACAGTTAGTGGGGCTCCTTATTGGAGCGGCAA